>JAQBNG010000145.1 GCA_028288675.1 Flavisolibacter sp.
TACCGGTAAGGTGTTCCTGGCCAACAAGATCATCTAAAGTTTTTGGCCGCATTCTTTCTGGTAAGGGTGCTGAAGAATTCATAGGTCAAAGTAACCGCAGATTAACCACAGATGTGCAGGATTTAGAATAGATTAATAGAATTGCTTTCTATTTTTGGTACCCTTTAATAAAACATATGAACGACTATAACATCAACGTTACGCAGATTGAAGAGTACCAGGATATTAAAAATATAGATGAACTGGATAAGATCTTTGACCGTGCAAAAAGTGCTATTGTGAATGGAGCGAAAGCGATTTTGATGAGAAAAGATGCGGCAGGTAAAGCGGCTAAATTTGATGAGATGGATACACTGGATGGGCTGGAGGTATACAGGAAGCAAGTGTTTAAATATTTATAGAGATTCATTGCAATAGCTGGCAAGCAGTAATGCAGAATTGTGGATAGTAAATGAACCTATAGTTTGAAATCTATTTAAGTTACCCCAGCTATATATTACTAATTGAGGGATAGTGGCTGAGTTTATCCTGAAGAACCGAACGGCTCCGTTCATCAATTGAATTGCTATAAAGCGTTAGGATCGTTTGTCATCCCGAGGCACGAGGGATCTTTGAACAGCTATGTAAACGACCGGTGTAAAAAGTAAAACTGGTGGCAGCATTCATTAAACCACAATGCACAGATCCCTCCTGCGTCGGGATGACAAGCAAGAGGGTTAATGATAGTAGTCAGGTTGAATATTTGAAGTGGGATTGGACAAAGCTGAATAGAATTACAGAACGTACAAGGGAGTGACACAACAGGCGATGATAGTAGTACTACTGCTGGTAACAAAAAAACTCAACCAGAACAAGCTGATTGAGTTTTAAGTATTATACAAGCCACGATTATACCGACCCGTTTCTTTAAGAGAGGGCAGGGGTGAGGTTGCTCACACTTCTCTCTACAAACGCTGTCAGGTCAGCACCCTTCAACATGCCTTGAGACAACAGCGCCAGGTCGAACACTTGTTTGGCTAATGCGATAGCCTGCTCTTCTTCGCTTTCTAAAATATTTGTAACTATTTTATGGTTGGCATTCACCGCCACTTTATAGCTGTCGGGTAAAGTTCCGTAAAAACTCATTGGCCCGCCGCCCATCTTCGACATGTCTTTCATACGGCGCATCCATTCTTCTATTGTAATGGTTACTGGAAGCTCCTCTGCGGAAAGACTTTCAACTTCCACTTTCATGTTTGTGTTGTTGATAGCCTTTTCAAAAATTGCCGTTAGCTTTTTGCTGTCATCTTCTGTTAGTTGATGCTTTTGCGCATCTTCTTTTTCGATGAGCTTATCCATCACATCAGCATCAACCCGCTTAAATGAAACTTTTTCCAGCTTCGATTCCAGTTGTTGCAAGAAGTGATTATCAAGTGGCGCATCCATCACCAAAACATCGTAATCTCTTTTGTTGGCGGTTTGTATATAGCTATGCTGGCTTTCCGCATTTGGTGTATAGAGGTAAATGGCTGTACCATTTTTATCGGTCTGAAAATCTTTCACCTTTGCATTGTACTCTTCTAAAGTGTAGTATTCATTTTTAGTATTTGTAAGCAAGACAAAGTCTTTGGCTTTTTCGTAAAACTTCTCTTCAGTTATCATTCCGTACTTAACAAACAAGCCAATGTCTTTCCATTTTTCTTCGTAGGCTTTACGGTCTTTACGATATAGGTCGTTTAACTTATCAGCCACCTTGCGGGTAATGTAACTGTTGATTTTTTTTACGCTGCTATCGGCTTGTAAAAATGAACGGCTAACGTTTAACGGAATGTCTGGTGAGTCAATGACACCATGTAACAACATCAAAAATTCAGGAACAATATCTTTTACTTCGTCGGTAATAAATACCTGGCGGGAGAACAGCTTTATCTTGTTCTTTTGAATCTCAAATTCATTTTTGATCTTAGGAAAATAAAGAACACCAGTTAAATTGAAAGGGTAGTCAACATTAAGATGGATCCAAAACAGCGGCTCCTCCGACATCGGGTATAACTCACGATAAAAGCTCAGGTAATCTTCATCCTTTAATTCTGTTGGCTGCTTTGTCCAGATAGGATTTGTGTCATTGATTATATTGTCAGCTTCAACTTCTTTATACTTTGTTTTGCCTTCTTCATCTACACCATCTTCTTCCTGCTCTTTCTTTGTACCAAACTTTACAGGCACTGGTAAAAACTTAGCGTACTTATCTAAGATCCCCTGCAGTTTCCACTGGTTCAAAAACTCTTCGTTTTCTCCGTTTATGTAAAGAATAACATCAGTGCCTCTTTCGGTTCTGCTTCCTTCTGTCAGTTCAAATTCTGTGCTTCCATCGCAAATCCATCGGGCTGGTTCTGCACCTTCCTGGTAGGATAAAGTATTGATCTCAACTTTATCAGCCACCATAAATGCCGAATAAAAGCCTAAACCAAACCGACCGATAATTTCGTTGGCATCTTTTGCCTCTTTAAACTTTTCCATGAATTCCGTAGCGCCGGAAAACGCGATCTGGTTGATGTATTTTTTAATTTCATCAGCCGTCATACCCAGGCCTTTATCAGATACAGTGATGGTCTTTGCTGTTTCATCAAACGATACTTCAACCTTCAAATCGCCCAACTCGCCGGTAGCTTGTCCCAGCGATGACAGCCTTTTTATTTTCTGCGTGGCATCTACGGCATTGCTTACCAGTTCACGAAGGAAAATTTCATGATCGGAGTATAAAAACTTTTTAATAATGGGAAAAATGTTCTCGGTGTGAATGGAGATAGTTCCTTTTTCCTGTACCATAATGTGAATTAATAATTAAGAATAAAATATTTAGTGATGTTAAGAAACTGCCTACCAGCAATGGTTGTTCCAATACTGTTTTGTTTGTCAGATTGACAGCAAAACAACTGAATTTCTTACATACACCTGTTTAGAACTTTTTTGGGTGTTTAAAAGCGTAACAAATTGCCAGCAGCCTGAACAGATGGTAGTTGTAAACAGATTAATTTTTCTTTTACTAGGGCAGAGATTATACTGCGAGTGGGCATATTAGTTGTATGGTGAACCTTGAATTTTAAATTGCTAACTAAAAAAGTAAAATATGAAAAAGACCTTCCTTGCGATGATACTGGCCGGCAGCAGCATGGCCATGTTCGCACAAACAACACCCCCAACCAACCCTACCACACCAACAACAAATCCGAGTACCCCAACCACGGCGCCCACGAGTCCAACAACATCACCAACAAGCCCAACCACAAATCCAACAAGTCCAACTACCTCTCCTACAAATCCGGCTTCGCCAACAACGAGCCCGATGACATCGCCAACAAATCCTACCACGTCGCCTGCAATGCCGCCAACTACTACAACGACGCCGACGACAAGCCAGCCTGTTAACAATGGCAACGTAACCAACTCTACTACAGACCCAATGAAAACAACTACAAATGGTAACATGAATAATGGTACTAACAATAGTGGTTCATTGAATAACGGTTCATTGAACAATGGTAGCATGAATAATGGCTCCATGAATAACGGCACCATGAATAGCAACTCCATGAATAATGGTAGTATGAACAACGGAACACCAACAAATCTGGGCTGGAGCAACTATGGTATATGGGATAATACTACTTCTGTTAACGGAAGCAACATGAATATGAATTCCGGCAGCAACATGAACAGTGGTTCTATGAACAATGGTAGCATGAATAACAGCACAATGAACAATGCCGGCACTAATAATAGTACAATGAATAACGGTACGATGAATAATAGTACTACCAACACAGGTGGTGCTTATAATAATTCAACAAGCAACAATACAGCTTACGGAACACCTAACGCAACTGTACCTTACAGCGTGCAGATGAATTATGGTAAAGACTATCCATCAGCATCGGGCAGTGGTGGAACATGGAGCCAGTATGGTGATTGGTTTTATACAACCTACATGAACAATGGACGATACTCACAGATTTTTTACGATCAAAAAGGAAATGGGTATTCAATAGCATTACCGGTACTGAATACATATGTTCCGGAAAATGTAGTAGCTATGGCTTTGCAGAAATACGGTTCTAACCTGTATTCTATTACCAGCCTGAAAGCCGCAAATGGAAATAATACCTATCAGGTTAATTTATTAGAACGTGGCCAGCCAAGAATGGAGTGGTTAGACAGCACTGGTACAACAGCAATGAATATTTACAGAACAGAAGAAATGAATGGCGCCATGAATGCTACAAGTACTAATGCGGCTATGGATGCACAGAATAATACAAATTCCATAAACAGCAATAATGCTACCGGTACAAACGCATCAGGTACAAACGCTACATCAGATATGAATGCTACAATGGGCAGCAACACAGGTGCCAAGGATAAGTCGAAAATGAAATCAAAGTCAAAAAAATCCAATGGTACAGGGACAAAAAACAAGATGAAGAATGAAAAGTCAAAAATGAGAACTGACAGTACCTCTGGTAACGGTTCACAAAATCAGAACAACGTTCCACAAAATCAGAATGAGCAATAAGCAGTAACAGACAATAATAAGAGTCCCGCAAATAGCGGGATTCTTTTGTTTAAATTAATAAGAAATGAATACAAATAACCAGGAAGAAAACAGGCCTCAAAGACAAACCTCGGAAAATCCATCCGGAGATGCAGTAATAAATCCATTTGAAAATGGGCAACCTGCTGAAAAAGATATAGAAGTTTCAAAAGAGGCAATGGATAAAGAACAGCAGTTTAAAGAAGCGCAAACTGAAAGAGACTGAGGGAGCAGGCAGTAGGTAGCAAGGAGCAGGAAAAAATGAAGAAACATTTTTTGCCTAGAGTTGCAATAGGTAATAATTAGTAGTCAAGTGTGTTAAGTAACCCCCTAGCTGGGGTTAAACTAATTGCAGGTGATACATTTTAAAACAGTTGCGGTAATTTATATGAACGGTCAGAAGGAATGGTCCGCCAATTAGCTTGCTAAAGTTTGATAGGTTATGTTTGCTGTAAATAGCTGCACATGTTCATTTATCATTTTTTCAGAATTGTTTTGATAGCCATTTTCTTACTTACAGGACTTGGATAAGCATAAAATAAGTTTCGCAATACAAATGATATGAATAGGCCTTATCATATAAAACTTTATCTCAAAAAATCCTTCTCTTTTTCCAAAACCTTCCCTACTTTAGTTACGGTTTTTCGCCTTATTAATTATATGCGGGACGCCTAACTGCGCCATGAGAAAAATACTAAGCCTGCTATTATTCATATCAATTTCTACCTTTCTCTTTGCGCAAACGGATCTTCTTTCTTCCCAGGAGAAATGGATCAAGGACCTGGCGGCTGCTAAACACATAGAACCTAAAGCTGTTGATGATAAATTTTCGGCCCTGTTTTTCACCACCTATCTTGCTCTTCTCGATGATGACCATCTCTTTTTTACCGCTCCTGATTTAAAGTCTTTAGAGCCTTTCAGAAATACAATAGACGATGACTGGAATAACGGCGCTACGGCTTTTTTCACTTCATCGGCCAGCCTCTATAAGGCAAAGCTGGCCGCAGCTAAAGCAAGAATCACTGAGATTTGCGCTAAGCCTTTTGATTACTCATTACCGGAATATTATGCCTTTTCTTTCGATACAATTGCCGCCGCTACAGACAAAGCATTATACACCCGTTGGAACAGTTTATTGAAATGGGAAGTATTGCACTCATTAATGAACATTGCAGCCAACCAGTGGTCTTTAAAAAATACCATCGTAAAAAGCGAAGTGTTAGCCAAAGAGCCTGAGATGAGGGCTCGCATCAAAACAAAATACCTGAACCGGATCAATAATTATTTAAGCACCGATGCTGATTACAATGGCCAGCTATCAGCCATTTACCTAAATACCTTTTTAAGTTGTTTAGATCCTCATTCTGCTTTTTTTGATACACAGGCAAAACAAAATTTTGGAGCCTCATTAAACACCGAAGGCTACTTTTTCGGTTTGTCCTTATCCGAAAATGAAAAAGGCGAAGTTTATATCAGTCATTTAGCGCCGGGCAGTGCAGCATGGATGAGTGGTGTGCTAAACAAAGGTGATGTTCCTGTTCAAATAAAATGGGAGGGAAGTGTTGCAGTTGACTTATCAGGTTTAGACGCAGCCGGGGTGTCTGCATTGATGGATTTACATACGAAAGAAAAGATGGAGCTTATTGTTCGTAAAGGAAACGGCCAGCAGCAAACTGTTGTTTTACAAAAGCAAAAATTAGTGAACGAAGACAATATTGTAAAAAGTTTTGTGCTTTCGGGAAGTCATAATATTGGCTATATCAATCTGCCAAGTTTTTATACTACATGGGAAGATAAAACCGGCAGTCATTGCGCTACCGATGTAGCAAAAGAAATTGTAAAGCTAAAAAAGGACAGCATGGCCGGTTTGATACTAGACCTCCGGTTCAATGGTGGCGGCTCTGTTGCTGAAGCGGTAGAGATGGCTGGCATCTTTATAGACGAAGGCGCCATCTGCCAAATAAAAGGCAGGGAAGGGAAGGTGGAAGTGTTGAAAGACATGAACCGCGGCGTTATTTATAGCGGGCCTTTGCTGGTGTTAGTGAACGGACAAAGTGCATCTGCATCAGAATTATTAGCGGCATCGTTGCAAGATTATAACCGGGCTATTATTGCCGGTACGCCTACCTATGGCAAAGCCACCGGGCAGGATATTTTACCGCTTCAAGCCGCCTCTTACTCCGGTGCGGAAAAAGCTGGCTATGTAAAGCTGACGATGATAAAAGTGTATCGCCCTACGGGCAAAAGCGCACAAAAAACCGGGGTACAGCCACATGTTATTTTGCCCGATGTTTATGGCATTGAACAAACAGAAGCTGCTGAGCCATTTGCATTACCGGCCGATACGGTGCCGGCGTATAAATATTTTAAGCCGTTGAAGTCTTTTTCTATAGCAGGACTGCAACAAAAGAGCAGTGAAAGGGTGGCTGCATCGCCAAAATTTCGCGAAGGAAATACGTTGTCGCTGCTGGCATCTGTAAGACAAAAGCAAGGAAAGGTTTCTTTAAAATGGGACGATGCGGAAAAGGAAATAAAAACGTATTCAATTGCCGATAAAGAAAAATTATTTATGCAGCCTTCTTCTTTGTTTTCTGTGCGCAATAACACGGCCGACCAAAAGTTCAACGCGGTGAATACAAAAGGCATTGACATCAACTCCTTTTGGCTGAAGCGCCTTAGTGCCGATATGTATGTAGAGGAAGCTTTTCAAATTTTATCCGGCTTTATTCAACTCAATTAAACCAAATCTATATGTCGAAACGATCTTTGCTAACCTGTGGTTTTTTAATCTCCTTTTTATTTAGTGCAATGCTTTCAGTCGCCCAGGAAGACCTCTCAACCCCCGGTGGTTATCTTACCCATTTCAGTAAACAGCTTGAAAGTGTCAACCAAACTTACATGAATTATCTCTCCGCCGTATCGCATGGCAAGAGTGCCCGCAAGGTAGAGAAGCTGCGTAATAAAACACTCGATATCATCTTAACCGCCAAAGGAGAAATTGCAGGCACGCCAGGCTTTAAGCGTGATAAAACTTACCGTGATGCAATGGTAGATTACCTTAAAACAACCTACTTTGTTTTTAACGAGGACTACCATAAAATTGTGAATATGGAGGAAGTGGCAGAGCAGAGCTACGATTCGATGGAAGCTTATTTATTGGCGCAGAAACTAGCCGGTGAAAAATTGAAAGAAGCCGGTGAAAAACAGCATGAGGCATTAAAAGCCTTTGCTGTAAAGAACAATGTAACTCTTACCGATGCGAAAGATGATCTTGATACAAAATTAGAAACGGCAGGTAAGCTGAATGACTACTATAACAAAGTATATCTTATTTTTTTTAGAAGCCATAAACAAGATGCTTACTTAACCGATGCTATAAATAAAAACAATATTACCGCTATTGAGCAGTCACGCAATGCACTGGAAACTTACGCAACAGCTGGATTAGAAGATATTGCCGCCGTTGGACCCTACGGATCTGATGCGACAATGGTAGCAGCTTGTAAAAATGCACTGAATTTTTATAAAGAGCTGGCCACACAAAAAATGGAGCCGGTCACCAATTTTATTTTAGCCAATGATAACTTCACTAAATTAAAAAAATCATTTGATGTGCTGCCTGCTGCCCGGCGCACACAATTGGATGTTGACAATTTTAATAAGGCCGTTGCCGACATTAATAAGGGAAGTAATGCCTACAATAAAGCCAATACCGAAATCAACAAGCAACGCACTGATGTTTTAAATAACTGGAACAAAGCAGTGAAGGATTTCTTTGATGCACAAATGCCGTATGCGAAATAGTTCGGAGTTTGTGGTCTGTGGTTATCGTGCTACGAGACACTTACGTTTTACTCCTTCTCTCTTTTACTTTTAGGGTTTTGGACCTAGCGGACGGAATTACTATTTAGCTTTTGTTGCGTCGCACTCTTCAGCGTTCTTATCGCTAATGAGCATCACCCCAACGCTCTCCAACTTTGTTTAAGAGGGTCGGGGTGTGTGAGGTGTTTATTCTTTCATCATCCACTGGTAAAATCGTGGAAACTCTTCACGCCATGTTTGTTCGCTATGCCTTCCCTCTGCACGTACCACTGTTTCCATTTTTGCTTTTGAAAATTTATTCACTGCCTCAAAAACCGTAAGCATATCGGGAACCATTGTTTCACTTTCAGCCCCGCCGGCATAAAAATAAATACGGCCTTTTATTTTAGGGGCACGCTTTAAAGCAAGCTCTTTTAATTGCGGTACAATCCAAAACGCCGGCGAAAACACTCCGGCGGTACCAAACTTATTTGGGTACTTCAACATAGCGTAAAACGAGATCAGTCCTCCCATAGAACTTCCTGCAATTGCGGTGTACCTGGCGTTCTTTTTAGTGCGGTAATTTTTATTGATGTAAGGCATTAGAGTCTGCACCAGGAAATCAACATATGCATCACCTTCGCCCTTACCATGCTTTTCTATGTCAAAGGGAGAGTATTCATTAATACGTTTTTCAACACCATGATCTATAGCTACAACAATGGTTTCGCCATGTTCTCTGCCAAGGGTATCCAGGGCTTCATCTACGCCCCATTCGCCATAAGGCGCAGTGGAATTGTCGAACAGGTTCTGCCCGTCGTGCATATAAAGCACAGGATATTTTTTGGGGGAGGTGGTATATGATTCAGGCAAATAGATCCAAACTCTGCGGTGACGATTTAGCTGTGGAATGTAAAACGCGGTATCTAAAATCCGGACATTTTTCGAAGCTGTGGTTTCTTTTGCTTTTTTAGGGAAGTGATCGGCCCAATGGTCAATTTCTACCTGGATGGCAGTATCGCTTTCTACATTGATAATATGATTTTGTATAGGAAAGCCATCTGCTCCTGATTCAACATTATCCCAACTGCCGTGGGTAAATTTATATTCAAACATGCCTTTCTTTAATTCAATTGTAATGCCATTGTTGGTAAGGCGGAGCTTCTCATCTTTCGGATTCCAGCCATTAAAGCTACCTACAAGATAAACAGCATCTGAGGCATGATGATATGTGGGGAACCTGTTGACAATAAAGGACACTTTATATTGAGCAAATAAGGCAGAGCTATACAATAAAAAGAACAAAATGATGCTTCGTTTTCTCATCAGTCTATTTAAGCGTTGACAGATATTTTTTCGCCTGTTGATGAAGTTCTGAACTCAATGGCACCAGGGGCAGGCGTAACTGGTTCTTTATGATGCCAAGCTCTGTTAAAAAGGCTTTTACACCAGCAGGATTATTCTCTGCAAACAATAAATCATAACCCGGCATTAAATCATTATTGATGGTTCTTGCTCCTGCATAGTCGCCATCAAGTGCGGCAGTTACCATGCGGCTAAAATCCTTTGGAAAGCAGTTAGCAGCCACGCTAATCACTCCATCCATGCCGCAGGCTATTTGCGGCAGCGCTAAAGCATCATCGCCGCTTACCACCATAAACTCCTGTGGTTTATCCCTAAGTATCTGCATGCATTGAGCCATGTTGCCACTTGCTTCTTTAATACCGGCAACAGTATCAATTTCATTTGCTAAACGAACAGTTGTAGCCGCACTTATATTGCTGCCGGTGCGTGCCGGAACATTGTAAAGGATAATAGGTTTTCTTGTAGCTGAAGCGATTGCTTTATAATGCTGAAAAATTCCTTCCTGCGAAGGTCTATTGTAATAAGGGCTTGCTGATAAAATAGCCGTAGCCTTATCGACCGGAAAGGCATCAATTTCTTTTATTACATCATGTGTGCTGTTGCCGCCGACGCCAATTACCACAGGTACACGGGCAGCAGTTGCCGAAAAAGTGGCTTGTATAATATCCAGCTTTTCTTCCTTGCTCAGCGTAGGTGTTTCGCCGGTGGTGCCCAGCGTGACTAAATAGTTTACCCCGCCATCAATTACAAAATTAATAACGGCTTGCAGCGCATCAAAGTCAATGCTTTTATCTTCTTTAAAAGGTGTAATTAAGGCGACACCGGTTCCTCTTAAAATTTCACGAAGCATAATTTTTATTTCAAAATTTCAAAATCCAAATTGTTCAGTTAAGTACTTCACTAATTATACAATAGTTCTTTGGTTCGTTCTATAGCGTGTCCCTATATATGTGTATTGATTTGGCTGTTTCCAATTCATATCGCCATTTGGTGTCACTCTGAGCTTGCTGAAGAATTGTTCATCTGTTCGATATTCCCTTCTTCCTCCCAAAATCCCATTCTCCCAAACTTTTCAATCCGCTGGTTCACCCTGTCTTGAGCCGGAATGTCTTTTATTTCGGCTATTACTTTTATCAAATGTTCTTTTAAAATCTGTGCCGCTTCATCATAATCCCAATGCGAGCCGCCGGCGGGTTCGGGAATAATTTCATCTACCAACCCGAAGCCTTTCATGTTATCCGCAGTCAGGCGCAATTGGTCTGCCGCCACTTCTTTTTTATCCCAGCTGCGCCATAAAATAGAGGAGCAACTTTCCGGCGAGATCACTGTGTACCACGTGTTCTCCATCATATAAACCCTGTCGCCAACGCCAATACCTAATGCACCACCTGAAGCACCTTCGCCAATAATAACAACGATCACAGGCACCTTTAACCGGATCATTTCATACACATTACGGGCAATGGCTTCGCCCTGTCCACGTTCTTCTGCTTCAAGGCCCGGATAGGCGCCAGGAGTGTCAATCAAGGTAATTACCGGCTTGCCAAATTTTTCGGCCAAACGCATTAGCCGCAATGCTTTGCGATAGCCTTCGGGATTAGCCATACCAAAATTTCGCATTTGTCTTGTTTTGGTATTGATGCCTTTTTGCTGGCCAATAAACATACAGGTTTGTCCATCCAGTTGGGCAAAGCCACCTACCATTGCTTTGTCGTCTTTTACATTTCTATCGCCAAATAACTCCACAAAATTGGTAGTCATCTTTTCAATGTACTTCAGGGTATAAGGCCGGTCGGGGTGACGGCTTAACTGCACTCTTTGCCAGGAGCTTAGGTTTTGTGTAAGTTCTCTCCTGCGTTCTAAAATCATTTGCTCCAGCTCGGCAATTTTATCGGTATAATTTATCTTTTTCGTCTCCGCAGCATGGCGCAGCTTTTCTATTTCATCAATCAGGTCTTTGATGGGCTTTTCAAAATCTAAAAATTGTCTGTTTGCGTTTGATGGCATAGGCAAGTTTAATGTGGCGATAAAAGTAAGTAGGTTTCAATAAACGGTTGAAGGTAATTTATGTTGAATATAGGATCCAGACGGTGTTTGGAATTGTAGTATAAAACTTGTTACAGGTGAGAGGTTTAATTATTGTAAACAATACAGAAAAAAGAATGAAAAGCCTGTTATTAAAAGTCTGCCTGTTTACCTTCTTTACTCTCTTTACAACTTTTGTTTCGGCCTGTCCGTTCTGTAACCCGCAAATAAAAGAGGCAATTTATAACAGCACCTTTTATCCCAACCTCTTTACTATGCTGTCAGCCTTTATTGTATTGGGGCTGGTTGTGATATTACTTGCCAAGTTAAGTGCAAGACGTTATAAAACATACGTTACAAACAATCCTTCTGTAAATCATTTGTCGCCAGTGCCACTTACCACTGCGGCTATGATAGTAGGGATTGGTATTGGCGGTTTTATCGATGGTATTGTGCTGCACCAGATTTTGCAGTGGCATGAAATGCTGTCGAATAAAATTCCTGCAACAAACTATGTAGGTAAAAGCGTCAATATGTTTTGGGATGGCATCTTCCACTTCTTCACGTTGATAGTAACATTTACAGGCATTATCCTGCTTTGGAAATTGTTACACAGAAAGGATGTTAATCGCTCGGGTTATTTGCTTGGCGGCGGCTTGCTGACTGGTTGGGGAGCCTTCAACATCATCGAAGGAATTATTGATCACCAGGTTTTGAAACTTCATAACGTAAGAGAACTTACAACTGATCCGCAGGTATATAATCTTGCTTTCCTTGGCTTTTCAATAGTGCTATTGTTACTAGGATATTTGCTTGCCAAAAACGGAATAAATGAAAAGCATAAAGCATAATTATACGCAAACGCCTTCTTTATCAATATAGAATCTGTTGTTATGCAGTAATCTTCACCTCACCCGGCTGTGGCACTTTATTTCTTATATGCCTCCTTAAAAACCAAACTTCTTTTACATCCTCTTTTTTCAATAAAACCTGCGGGGCCACTTCTTCGTTATCACTTATCAATACCCATTCTTTATCCGATTTATTATACAAACGTTTTATTAATAACTGTCCTGCCGTATGAATTACATACACGCAAAAGTTCTTGGTATCGTTCCAATCTTCTACCGGAACCAGCGTTGCTAATACCACATCACCGGGACTTAATGTTGGCTCCATGCTATCGCCGTCAATTTCAAAATAGCGCCACACAGCACCTATAGGATTTACGCCTGGCGGCAGGGAATACTGCTCTAAAGTATCCATATAATCTACCTGTTCAAATCCTTTTATGTAGCCCGCCTGCGCTTTTACGCCAACCAAAGGAACAAGAAACAAATGAGTTCCATTTTTGCTCTCTAAGCGTTGAGAAAGAAACGATTTACTCAAGGGGTGCTTTTCACTTGCCTGTGAACTTTTACCCAAAATATTCACATCGCCGAAATTTGTGGTATTTTGATGGTTTTGGAGGAAGCTTTGAACCTTGCCAAAGGTCTTTTTTGATGGTTTCATCTTACCACTTTCCATTTTATTAATTACCTCCCGGCTAAGGCCCAGCTTGCGGGCAAAATCAGTCTGGCTAAGGTTAGCTAACTCCCTGATTTCCAACAAATTTTCAGACGTAAACATGGCGTTAAGTATTTGTGAATAAAAGTGTGAATAATGTGTGTATAATGTGATATTTTGTATCTTTATGCTTCACAAATTTACTAATAAAAGTCACAATTCCAAACGATGAGAAATATAATGCAAGAATTCAGCTTTCACTTTCCACTAAAGCACAAAGTGGTTCGTGATTTAAAGATTGTTACAGAACACATAGGCGACTTAGAAGTGGAAGGTGTTGGCTATTTTGATCCTTCAGCTTCGGCTCTTGACATCTTTGACCGCTACAATGTGGACATTGATTTTGTCAAATGGCAGGGTGCCGATATCAAACCGGTTTTAGAAGTAACCGGTGCTATGGAAGAAATTCAGGAAGCTGCTGTTCGCTACTTCGCCGGAGCTTTTGAAAACAGCATCAATAAAGCGGCATAAGAAGGTGAGTTGTCAGTGGTAAATCATAAGCGATCTTATCCACAACTGACTATTCACCGCTCACCAAACAGAGTACGATAACCTAATAATACAACAACATGCAATTACGTAAGGCAACAAGAAAACAAGCAAAAATCCGCCTCGGGCTTTCAGCGGTTTCGGGTGGTGGTAAAACATATAGCGCCATTTTAATTGCCAAAGGTTTATGCGGCGATTTAAGCAAGGTAGCCGTGATTGATACAGAAAATGGCAGCGCTGATCTGTATGCGCACCTGGGCGATTATAACGTGCTTCCCCTGACTGCACCTTTTACACCAGAGCGTTATATTGAAGCAATCCGCTCCTGCGAAAAAGCAGGCATGGAAGTAATTATTGTTGACTCTATCTCGCATGAGTGGGATGGGAAAGGCGGATGTTTGGAGATAGTGGAAAGTTTGGGCGGTAAGTACCAGGATTGGGCGAAAGTCACACCTCGTCACCAGGCTTTTTTAGATGCTATTTTGCAAAGTTCTTCTCATATAATTACTACGGTTCGCCGCAAGCAGGATTATGAAATGATCAAAGATGGCAATCGCATTAAAATTGAGAAAGGCGGCCTTCGTGAAATTACCCGTGAAGGTTTTGAATACGAGTTGACTATTAATCTTGAGATGGATACAAAGCATAATGCATCTGCATCAAAGGATAGAACGAATTTGTTCATGGGCAAGCCTTCTTTTGTTCCAACGGAAAAAACAGGTGAGGTCATTGCACAATGGTGTGAACAAGGTGAAGAACAGTTTAACGTTATTAAACCTGGAAGCGACTGGTATCAAAAGATAGATAATTGCGGCTCACAAAAAGAGCTGGTGGAATTGTACCAACAGAATAAACCCGAAGTAGATACCAATCCATTATTACAACAAATAATTTCTAACCGAAGAAATCAAATCAATGGCAAAACACTCAGCGCAGCCTAAGATAGAAACAACAGAAGTTGTTTCTCCTTTGCGAATCGTTCCAACGCAGCCTTCTGCCTTGCCTCAATTAAAAGAAGGCTTAAGCAAAACGCAAATAGCCGACATGGCGGATGCAGCCGTAAGCAATGTGTTGGAAGACGGAACTGTGTTTGGCGTAGCGGAAGCTCTTGCAACGATGGAGGAATTTGTAAAAGCAGTTCGTAAAGATGAACGGTATATACAATTTCTGCGGGACGAATTAGCCAAGCATCATGGACGATTAATAACATCGTCAGGTGCTAAAATTGAAATGTGCGAAGCTGGTGTTACCTACGATTATTCGGGTAATGCAGAATGGCGTGAACTGGAAGCAGAGCGGTTTGAAATTGAAAGAAGAAAAAAAACAATAGAAGAAAAGTTGCGCATCATCGCACCTGGTCGTATATCGGTTGATCCCGAAACCGGCGAGGTATTGGAAGGCGCACAAAAAACATCTAAATCAACCTATAGAATAACCTTAGCAAGATGACACAGACAATACTACAGGAATGTAAAGAAATAGTAAAGGACCTTGTAGGTCACGATTACTTATACTTTGAAACATCGGTAGAAGTAAAGGTGACACCACATACTTATCCCTTCAGCGCATGGGCGGTAAGTGTAAGTCCGAAAGACGAGCTGTATGTAATGGATGCTGATGAACAATGGCACGAAGTAGCATTGGAAGATATGAATGCCGGCCTTGTGATAGGCAGCCTGTACCAGCGGCTCAAGTTAATGCGCATTAGTTATGCAAAAGCAAGCTAGAACTTGCAAGAAGGAAAAACAAAATGAATTATTTAGATAGCATTGTTACTATGGAAAGCCAGCAGCCTGTTATACAAAGGTCGCCGGGCAAACGTTTTGTTCATTCGCTTGAATACGAAATGATTGCTAACCTAGCCATTAAGCAATATAGCTGTGGCGAAGAGGCGGCCTTTGATAAGTTGCTTTCTATACCATTAACTGAACGGATACCAGGTATAATAAACGAGTACGGTTTAAAGCGGGCACACCGCCTGATTAAAACCATTTTGCAGGAATTCACCTGGTCTGTTCCCTTGCCCAAAAGCGCCAAGCTTACAGAAACAAAGATTAGTGCTGTAGCCTGCGATTTAATCCTGGCTGCTTACGAAGATCAGTTAGCCATTGAAGACTTCATTGTGTTTTTTGAAAGGGCGAAGAAGGGTAAGTATGGTAAATTTAAGGGCACCGTTACACACTTTAGTATAATGGAAAAATTGAACCAGTACCGTACCGAACGCACTGCTGTTTATCAATCCTTAAAAGCAGAGCAGGAGGCACAGGTAAAGCGAATGAGCGACATACCCCGCATTGGTGATACAAAGTCCATTGGCGAAATTTTACAAGGCGCCGATGTGATTAATATGACCAAACGCATGAGTGGATAAGAAAAGTGAGATAGTAGGGACGAGAGATCGTTCCTTTTTTATTTTTCCGTCATTGCTGAAACTATGACGGATTTTTTGTGACCAGGAGGAAGAATATGAATTATGCTTCTGTTGCGTCGCACTCTTGTACGCTTTGTAATTCTATTGGGCATTTGTCCGAACTGGGATAAGTGAGATAGATGGGATAAATGGGATAGACATAACAGGTTTTTACACAAGCCTGAAAGGCTTGAAGATGAATAGCCGCCGGTACAACCCGTGGTGATAGATTATCAGGTTTTATTACAACCCCAAAAGGGGATTGAACAGAGTTGTTCAACCCCTTCAGGGTTGTGCCTGTCATTAGTTACTCCTTTACCCTGGGTTGCACCCAGGGTATTGATGTTAAAGCCTTTCAGGCTTTCGCTTATAATGTAAAGTTTAAGGGATGTAATAATGTTGCATAATGCTGCGTAGCGGTAAGAATGTAAAAGAGTGCGACGCAATAGACGCTTCATAGTAGCATTTCCGCTTGGTTCAAAAATGCTATCAGTTAAAAAGTAAAAAGAAAACGGCAAGCCTTGCATACTACCATAACCCCAGAATCCAAATTCTAAACCCCAAACTATACGTCATCATCTCCCAACAATTCCCTTTCAATTTCTTCCATCTGCACAATATCATAAGCTTCACTTTCGGTAGGGGTAACATTCATTAATTCAAGCAAATCTTTACTGTCTAAAAATGCCTCTACTTCATCTGTTAACCCGCAGACTACAAAGGAAGCCCCGACCTCATAAAAATTTTGTTGAGTGCGTACCACTGTCTCTGCTGCTTCTTCTGAGATATATTTAACACCGCTAAGGTTCAGTACAATATTTCCTGTTGTACCTTTCCGTAGCTCTTGAAATTGAATATTCAGACCTGCTGCCATAGTAGCAGAAAGTTCCGGGGTTTGCACTCTAATGACAGTAAATTTTTCTTTGGTATCAGTTTTGACTTCCATAGTAATTAATAAAGAAAGAACTATACATTTATAGTCTAACCGCCTCAAAAATATTTTTTTTTATTTATCACGCACAATAATTCAAATGGATAATAATTTTTCCTCGCAGGTTAAAGAGATCATCTCGTTCAGCAGGGAGGAAGCATTGCGATTAGGTAACGACTTTATTGGGACGGAACACTTATTGCTTGGCTTAATCCGTGAGGGTGATAATACAGCGGTCCGCATTTTAAAAAGCTTTAACGTAGATCTTTATGAGCTGCGTAAAGAAGTGGAGCTGGCCGTGAAAGATAAGACCGGTAAAAACATTGCGAACATCAACAGCCTGCCGCTCACCAAGCAAGCCGAAAAGGTAATAAGGGTTACTGTTTTGGAAGCAAAGGCACTGAAAAGTCCCACTGTGGAAACCGAGCATCTGATGCTTTCCATCCTCAAAAACAAAGAAAATATAGCAACTCAAATCTTAAATCAATTTGACGTGGACTACGACATTTTTAGACAAGAACTGGGTATGGTTAAAAGCAACGATACCCGTGCAGAATACCAGGAAGAAAATGATGATGATTTTGATGAAGAAAAGAAATTTTCAGGTTCAAAATCCCGTCAGGCTGGTGTTACGAAAAGTAAAACTCCGGTACTAGATAATTTTGGCCGTGACATAACCAAGCTGGCTGAAACTGGTCAGTTAGACCCTATTATCGGCCGTGAAAAAGAGATCGAAAGGGTATCTCAAATCCTGTCTCGCCGTAAAAAGAATAATCCTATTCTTATTGGTGAACCTGGGGTGGGTAAAACCGCAATTGTAGAAGGTTTGGCACTCCGCATCGTTCAGC
This sequence comes from Flavisolibacter sp., assembly GCA_028288675.1. GTDB lineage: Bacteria > Bacteroidota > Bacteroidia > Chitinophagales > Chitinophagaceae > Flavisolibacter. Next base: position 18,006 of record JAQBNG010000145.1, read on the forward strand.
GTAAAGTATCAAGGGTATTGTTCGACAAGAGGGTAATTTCTCTTGATCTTGCTGCACTTGTTGCCGGTACTAAATACCGCGGACAGTTTGAAGAACGTATGAAAGCAATCATGAACGAACTGGAAAAGAACCGTGATGTAATTCTCTTTATCGATGAAATACATACAATTGTTGGGGCTGGTGGTGCCAGTGGTTCGCTTGATGCGTCTAACATCTTCAAACCAGCTCTTGCACGTGGCGAGCTGCAATGCATCGGTGCATCTACGCTTGATGAATACAGAATGTACATTGAGAAAGATGGGGCTTTGGATCGCCGGTTTCAAAAAGTAATGATTGAGCCGCCTTCTGTAGAAGACACGATTCAGATTCTCATCAACATTAAATCGAAGTATGAAGACTATCATAATGTGGACTATGATGAGGAAGCGATTGAAGCTTGCGTAAAGCTGAGCGACCGCTACATTACTGATCGTTTATTGCCTGATAAAGCCATTGATGTATTGGATGAAGTTGGCGCAAGAGTGCATTTGAAAAACATTAATGTTCCGCAGAATATTTTGGATCTGGAAAAGAAGATAGAAGATATTAAGGTTGAAAAGAACAGGGTAGTAAAAAGTCAGAAGTTTGAAGAAGCTGCTGCCTTACGTGATACCGAAAAACGCCTTGGCGAAGAATTGGAAAAAGCAAAAGGCCAGTGGGAAGAAGAAAGCAAGCATAAGCGATACCCGATTGGGGAAGAAGCTATAGCCGAAGTTATTAGCATGATGACTGGTATCCCTGTTAAGCGCATGGTGGAAGCTGAAACGATGAAGTTGCGAAAGATGGGTGATGAAATGAAAGAGATGGTTGTGGGGCAAGATGATGCCATAAGCAAAGTTGTAAAAGCAATTCAGCGTAACCGTGTTGGATTAAAAGATCCAAGAAAGCCAATTGGTTCATTCATCTTCCTGGGACCAACGGGTGTGGGGAAAACTGAGTTAGCCAGGGCCCTTGCCAGGCATATGTTTGATAGTGATGATGCCCTCATCAGAATTGACATGAGTGAATACATGGAAAAATTCACTGTATCGCGTTTGATAGGTGCTCCTCCGGGATATGTTGGTTACGAGGAAGGTGGGCAATTAACAGAACGTGTGCGTCGTAAGCCTTACAGTGTGATCTTGTTGGATGAGATTGAAAAAGCGCATCCTGATATTTATAATATCTTATTGCAGGTTTTGGATGATGGTCAGTTAACCGATGGCTTAGGCCGTAAAGTGGACTTTAAGAATACAATGATCATCATGACCTCAAACATCGGTGCCCGCCAGCTGAAGGACTTCGGCGAGGGTGTTGGTTTTGCAACGCAACATCGTTTGGATAACCAGGATGAAGCTAATAAAGCAGTGATAGAAAAAGCGCTGAAGCGTACCTTCTCACCAGAGTTCCTGAACCGTATTGATGATGTTATCATCTTCAATTCACTTACTAAAGAAAACATCTTTGAGATCATTAATATTTTAATGAAAGGTGTAATGAAGCGGTTGAATAACTTAGGCTTTAGCCTTGAGTTGGCAGATGATGCAAAAGACTTTATTGCGGAAAAAGGCTATGACCAGCAGTTTGGTGCAAGGCCTCTGCACAGGGCCATTCAAAAGTACCTTGAAGACCCACTGGCGGAAGAGATCTTGAATATGAATAGCAAGAGTGGAGATGTGCTTTTGGCCAACCTTGACAAAGAAGCCGGGAAGCTTATATTCACTATGAAGAATGAAATAGAGCAAGAGTCAAAGGCTTAAGAAATAAATAATAGATTAAAAACCCCGCAACCTGCGGGGTTTTTTAATGTCATTTAATATCTTACTTTTTCAAACCTGCCAATAAATATTCTTTCAATAATGCCACGTCCGCCTTCATACGTACAGCTTCTTTTGTCCTGCTTAAGATCATTTTAATAGTGTTTGGCAGTTCAATCTTTTCGCCGGTGATTGGCTCAACTACATCATAAAATTTTACCGGGTGCGCCGTTTCTAAAAAATATCCTTTTTGAAGTGAATGAAGCTGCAGCCAACTGTTTAAAGCAGTGTAAGCTACAGCGCCATGCGGATCAGGCAAATACCCCTGTTGGGAATATAGTTCTTCAATCGTTTGTTTTGTTTCAACATCGCTGACGCTATATGGGGTTATCATTTTTTTTAAGCTTTCCACATCATAATTAAATAATTCAAGCACCCGGATAAAGTTGCTTGGATCGCCTACATCCATTGCGTTTGATAAAGTTGATACCGTTGGTTTGGGCTGGTATGTTTCAGTCTTAAAAAAATCGGGTACCGCATCGTTGGCATTGCAGGCAGCAATAAAATGGGCTACCGGCAAACCTGAACGATAAGCCAGCAAACCCGCGCAAATGTTTCCGAAGTTGCCGCTTGGCACAGCTATAACCGGAGGGGTACTTTTATCCTTCCATTGCTGCCAGGCATAGAAATAATAAAATTGCTGCGGCAGCCAGCGGGCAATGTTGATTGAGTTGGCAGATGTAAGAAATAATTTTTCATTCAGTTCTTTATCGGCAAATGATTTTTTCACCATTCGCTGGCAATCATCGAAGCTGCCATCTACCTCAATGGCTCTTATGTTTTTACCCAATGTGGTTAACTGCAACTCCTGTATGCTACTCACTTTCCCCGAAGGATATAGTATGATGACTTCGACATTTTCCACGTCGTAAAAAGCAGCAGCAACAGCACCACCCGTATCACCCGATGTAGCTACAAGTACTGTTATTTTTTTATCAGAATCTTTGAAAAAATAGCTAAGGCAACGACTCATGAAACGGGCGCCTACATCTTTGAAAGCAAGGGTAGGACCATGAAAAAGTTCAAGTGTAGAAATAGTGTCAGTGATCTTTACTAATGGAAATTCAAAGTTGACGGTTTGAGAAACGATCTTCTTTAATTCATCATCTGGAATTGTGTTTCCAACATAGGGCTTTATCACCTCGAACGCAATTTCTTCTTTTGAGAATTGCTCTATATTGCTAATGAATTCTTTTGATAATAAAGGAATCTCCTGCGGAAAGAAAAGGCCTTTATCCGATGGCTGGCCTTTGATGGTCGCCTCCTTAAAATCAACAGATAGATTTTTATTGTTGGTGCTATAATACTGCATGATAAATTTTATTTCGATTCGAGAATGGTGCAGCCACCCGTGTTTAAAGTGGTGACAAATGTTTTATGTTCAAGGCCCATTTTAGTATATACCTCTTTCATGATGATCTCAACTTCCTCTGCCGTGTTTATGTCTTTGCTCAGCATAAAAAGCGAAGGGCCTGAACCAGAAATGCCTCCCCCCAATGCTCCTACGTCGATGCAGCTTTTTTTAACTACATCAAAGCCTGGAATTAATACCCGGCGCACCGGTTCAATGATAACATCTTCCAGGGATCGGCTGATCAGGCTGTAGTCCGACTGAAGTAATCCAGCCACCAGTCCGGCAATATTCCCCCATTGTTTGATAGCATCTTTTAATAATACTTCTTTGCGAAGTATCTGCCGTGCATCAGCTGTCTTTACTTCTATCTGGGGGTGAACAACTGTTATGAATAAACGCGGGGCTGCGATAGGAATAATATCCAATGGAAAGATGGAACGTATCAAGGTTACGCCGCCCATGATGCAGGGAGCAACATTGTCGGCATGTTTTACACCCGATGCTACTTTTTCTCCGAACATGGCGAAGCCTACCAACTCCTGATTTGTAAAACGATTGCCTAATAAATGATTGGCGGCAACTACAGCGCCGGCTGCACTTGCCGCACTGGAACCAAGACCGCTGCCGGGTTTTATGTTCTTATGGATCGTTACCTCAAAACCAATTTCCTCGTTGATGCTTTTAAGCATTTCTATCAGGGGCGCACCTGCCGTATTTAACTGCGGGTCTTTTGGAAGTTGGTAACCATCACTGCTATGTATGATTACCTTTTTTTCCTGCAATAACCTAAGCTCCATGATGTCATGAGGTTCTTCGAGGCATAAGCCAAGAATATCGAAACCGCATACAAGGTTAGCTATAGTGGCAGGTGCTTTAATTTTTATTGTTTGCATTTATTTTACCGCTTTTTACCGCTTTTTTACCGCAGAGAATACAAGTAGCAGCGTGTTCCGCGGAAAACATTTTGTCTACTCTTTTTAATTTTTGTTAGCCGGCTTTATATTCCTGATTGGGCGACAGTGGCGACGCTCCGTTCGTCAACAGTATTGCTATAGAGCAATTTCTGATTTGTCATCCCGAGGAACGAGGGATCTTTGAGCTGCATGATAAGCGACGATTGTAAAGTAAAACTGATCGCATTGGTCGTTTATAAAGTTTATCTCAGATCCCTCCTGCGTCGGGATGACAAGAACCATTTTTTATGTTTGCAATTAGGTTGAATATTTAAAGAATGGCTATACATTTTTTAATAAAGTTGTTACAACTGATATGTTGGTTCTTTGTTCGATTATCTTTTGCCGCATAGGCATACAGAATGTACAAGAGTGCGACGCAACTGAAGCTAAATTGAAAGCCTATTGCCTGGTACATAAACTATCTTTCCCAAACTCTTCGCATCCCCAGTTCCCGACTATTAACGTACTGCCCTGATAATATCCGCAAAAACACCCGATGCCGTTACCTCTGCACCGGCGCCTGCGCCCTTAACAACTAGTGGCTGATCTACATACCGGTCGGTATAAAATAAAACAATATTATCCTTGCCATAAAGATGATAGAAATCGTGGCCCGGCTCGATGCCTTGCAAACCCACAGAGGCTTTTCCATTTTGATACGAAGCCACAAACTTTAGTTTCCTTCCTCTGCTATTAGCTTCATCAAATAGCTGTTTAAAATGTTGCTCTTCTTTTTCCATCTCGGCATAAAAGTTTTCAACGCTTCCCTGCATGCAGGCTTCCGGCATAAAAGACTGGTTGGTGATGCTTTCCATTTCCAAGACATCGCCTGATTCCCTTGCCAGGATCATGATCTTCCGCATTACATCGGTACCGCTTAAATCGAGACGTGGATCAGGTTCCGTGTAGCCTTCGTCCTGCGCTCTTTTTACAATGGCCGCAAACTTTTCCTTTCCATCATAATTATTAAAAACATAGTTAAGCGTACCACTGAGCACGGCTTCAATTTTAGTGATACGGTCACCGCTTCGCAGGAGATCATTCAGAGTGCCGATGATAGGAAGACTGGCGCCCACATTAGTTTCAAAAAGAAACGAAGCGTTATGATCGCGGGAAAGATCCTTTAAATTTTTATATACTTTATAAGGAGAGGAACAAGCGATTTTGTTGCAGGCAACAACAGAAATACTTTTTTCAAAAACACTTGCGTACGTAGCCGCAACTACATCATTCGCCGTCACGTCTACAAACACAGAATTGCGAAGGTTTTTTTCCTTCATCCTGTTTATAAACTCCTGAATATTTGTTGGTTCTCCTTCCGCTAAAGCATCTTTCCAGTTTTGTACATCTATGCTGTCGGTAACAATCATTTTACGACTGTTGGTTAAACCCGCAATGCGAAACTGGAGCTTCAGGTGTTGCTGTAAATAATCCTGCTGTTGTTTTATTTGTGCCAATAGTTTACTGCCAACATTGCCGGTACCAGCAATAAAAAGATTGACCTGTTTATAAGTGGTTTCAAAAAATTCTTCGTGTAAAACATTGACCGCTTTTTTAATATCGGTTGCAGCCACAACTGCGGAAATATTTCTTTCCGATGAGCCCTGTGCAATGGCTCGTACATTAACGCCGTTTCTTCCTAAAATGCCGAACATCCTGCCACTGATTCCCGGATGGTTTTTCATATTATCTCCTACAAGTGCAATGATGGCAAGGCCTCTTTCCACCACTAAGGGGTTCAAACTTGCTTTAGTGATTTCATAGCTGAAAGCTTTATCTATAGTGGCTTTTGCTTTATCTGCTAAACCTTCTTCCACGCCTACAGTTATCGAATGTTCCGATGATGCCTGGGTAATGAGAATAACATTAATGCTATCGTTCGCCAATGCTTCAAACAACCGTTTTGAAAAGCCCGGAATGCCTACCATGCCGCTTCCTTCGAGGCTGAGCAAAGCAATTTTATTCATGCTTGATATGCCACGAATACTGCTGTCCGATTTACCGCTATCACCGTTGATGATGGTGCCGTAGTCATCGGGTGCAAATGTGTTTTTGATCCAAACAGGAATTTGCTTATTCATCAATGGCTGAATAGTTGGCGGATAAATAACCTTCGCTCCAAAATGCGATAGTTCCATTGCTTCGTGGTAAGAAATTTTTTCTATGTGCCTTGCATTATTAACGAGCCTCGGGTCGGCCGTCATCATACCGGAAACATCGGTCCATATTTCAACAACATCTGCGTGTAAAGCGGCACCGATGATAGCTGCAGTATAATCCGAACCTCCACGACCTAATGTAGTGGTGTAGCCTTTTTCATCAGATGCAATAAAACCGGGAACAATAAAAAGGTCGTTGTTTTCATCGGAAAAATTGGAAGCAATTGCTTCTTCTGTCTGTGGAAATTGAACGGCTGCTTTGGTGTAAGCCGAATCAGTTATTATCAGACCTCTCGCATCAACCCATGTGTTTGTTAAGCCGCCCGAAGTGAGATAAGCCGATAGAATTTTTGAGGAAATAAGTTCGCCATAACTTAGAATACGGTCTTTTGTGCGGTTAGAAAATTCGTTCAATAATGCTACGCCATTGCATATATCTTCCACCTCGTTAAACTGCTGCATTACAAAGCTCAGTATGCTGCTTTGCGCAGTTATTGGCAACAATTCCTTTACAGTTTCCAAGTGCTGGTGCGTCACTTGTTGCAACAATATTTTGTGATGCGTGTCGCCTTTAGAAGCAAGCTCTCCACATTGTAATAAGCTGTCGGTTATGCCGCCAAATGCGGATACGACTACAATCGTTTTCTTAGTGTCTGCTCTTTGCTTAATGATGTTACCGACCTTTTTTATATTGACGGAATTGGCTACGGAACTGCCGCCAAATTTTAGAACCTGCATGATGATGATTTTACGCGATGAAATGAAGAGAATTTTTTGTAGTGGCTTAGAAGCCCAATTGGCGATATGAGAAAGTATAACCCTTGCGGGTTGTTGTAATTGTAATAGTAGATGTGGCAGGGGAAACTGCGTAAATAGAACAAATTATATGGATGTTTGAATAGATCACTATCGCTGATATAACGCCAAGATAAGGCAATATGATTTACCAGCATAACAACATTTTAAAAATTTCCGGTAATTAAAAATCACTTGCCATTCATCTGAATTAAATTTGTCCGCATGGACCATCTTTCAAGCCGTGAACTGGAAAATTTTAAAAATTCCGTTGGAATTAAATTTCAGTTGTATAACAGTCTCTTTACTTCACTTCCTTTTCACCGCATAGAAAAAACCGGTATTTTTCTTTCACTGTTTTTAACGCATTGCGAGGAAGGCTACAAGAAGCGGCAAAGCCCCAAAGAAATTGTTGAACAGTTCTTTCAAAAGTTTACATCACTTACAACAGAGCAGGAGCAACGGGATATGTTATTTCGTTTTGTACAATATGCGGAGCGGCAGGTAGTGTTGTTTGATGCAATAGAAGATGCTGCCTTCCTGGAGATTAATGATACCATCGGCATCGGGACTTTAAAACAACTGGAGAACAAAGTATTGCAGGAAGGAAAGGGCGAAGCATTGATAGAAAAGCTAAAAGAATTTTCTATCGCTTTGGTGCTTACGGCGCATCCCACGCAATTTTATCCCGGCTCTGTTCTGGGTATTATTAATGATTTATCAAATGCCTTAAAATCCAACAATGCAGCACAGGTAAACCGTTACCTGCAGCAATTAGGAAAAACGCCTTTACTAAAAAAGCAGCGGCCAACGCCGTACGATGAAGCGATAAGCCTTGTGTGGTACCTGGAGAATGTTTTTTACCATGCGGTCGGCAAATGCATTTCGTATTTAAAGCAGCATTTTATTGGGGTAGACCAGTTGCAAAATTCTATCATTAAAATGGGGTTTTGGCCTGGCGGTGATAGAGACGGTAACCCTAATGTGAATTCTGAAACAACCCTGAAAGTGGCTGAGGCTTTGCGTTCCAGCATTGTAAGGTGCTACTATCGCGAGGTAAGAAGCCTGAAGCGAAGGCTTACATTCAAAGGGGTGGATACAATTTTGGCCGAACTGGAAACAAAGCTGTTTCAAAATGTTTATGTGCCCGGTAACCGCACCGAATTATCTAAAGAAGAAATCCTTGAACCATTGTCCGCCATACGGGAAATTATCATCTACCAGCATAACAACTTATTCCTGGAACTGCTTGACCAGTTGATTGATAAGGTAACCGTTTTCGGCGTTCACTTTGCTTCGCTGGATATACGACAGGAAAGCACCGTACATAACAATGTATTGCAGGCAATTGCCGAAAGAGAAGATAGCTTACCAACCAATTACGATTCGTTAAGTGAAGATGAAAAGATTAATATTCTTGTTGCCGGCGGTGGCGAAGTGAATGCCGATCATTACGAAGGGATTATAAATGATACGCTGCAATCCATTAAGGTGATAAAAACTATTCAGCAGGCCAATGGCGAAAGTGGCTGCAACCGCTATATCATCAGCCAGTGTAAAACAGCTTTAAATGTACTGGAAGTGTATGGACTGTTTTTGCTTTGCGGCTGGAAAAGAGAAGAACTTAGCATTGACATAGTACCGCTATTTGAGACAATAGATGATTTAAAACATGCGGCAGGTGTGATGAAGGCTTTGTATCAAAATGAAACCTACCGGCAACACCTGGGCAGGCGAAAAAACAACCAAACTATCATGGTTGGCTTTTCCGATGGTACAAAAGATGGCGGTTACCTGATGGCCAACTGGAGCATTTATAAAGCAAAAGAGGAACTCACGCAAATATCAAAAGAGTATGGAATTGATGTCATCTTTTTTGATGGAAGGGGAGGGCCGCCGGCAAGAGGTGGTGGTAAAACACATAAGTTTTATGCATCCATGGGACCGAACATTTCCACTAAAGAAATTCACCTTACTATACAAGGGCAAACAGTTAGTTCAAGCTTTGGAAACATAGATTCGGCACAATATAATATTGAACAATTGCTGAATGCAGGCGTTTCCAATTCATTGTTTTCTGAAAACAGCAAAGCCCTGCAACCGCAGCAGGAAGAAGCGATACAGGAGTTAGCCGAAGTAAGTTTTCAAACCTATAATGCGTTAAAGGAGCATCCTAATTTTCTTGAGTATCTAACAGAGGTCAGTCCGCTGAATTATTATAGTGATACCAACATCAGCAGCCGTCCTGCCAAGCGGGGCAAGGCTTCACGGCTTTCTTTAAAAGACCTGCGGGCTATACCTTTTGTTGGCGCCTGGAGCCAGTTAAAGCAAAATGTTCCCGGCTATTATGGCTTGGGTGCTGCGTTGGAAGCACTGGAAAAGAACGGCAAGTTCGGCGAGATAAAATGGCTATACCAGCGGTCGCAGTATTTTAAAACGCTGATTGATAATTGCGAGATGGCCATGAAGAAATGCTACTTTCCATTGACGGCTTATTTGTCAAATCATTCGCAGTATGGCGAGCTATGGAATATGGTTTTTGAGGAGTTTGAGCGAACGCAAAAATATCTCTTCAAGCTTTCGGATAAAACAGAGTTGATGGCGGATTATCCTGTGGAGCAATTGTCTATTCAAATGCGGGAACGGATTGTATTGCCGCTAACAACGATACAACAATATGCATTAATTCGTTTGCGGGAAGAGCAGCATATGATTGCTACCAATAAAGAGGTTTTGGAACGGTTGATCGTGAGGACTTCGTTTGGGATAATTAATGCGGGGAGGAACTCGGTGTAACGTTGAGTATTGATGCAGGTAGATATTTTCTAGTGTCCAGCCCGAACAAAAGCACTGCGATACATACTGCTGACGTTTCAACTCCCTGTCCCTCTTGCAGCAATACTTTTGTTGTAGGATTGTTTTGGCGCCTTGCTAAGTATAACTTTACCCTTGTAGCCTGGATAACTTGGTGTTTCCCATCGGCCAACCAGCGTAAGAGATTTCTGTCGTTTTAAAGTTAAAAACATTGTTTGTAATCCTTCGTTACTGCCATTAGGCAATGAATCTTTCAACTCAACTAACTTAATAGAGTTATTATCAGTTTTTTCAAAAGACATCATCCGAACTATAATTGTGTCTTCACGGGATTTAATTTTAAATGTTGTATAGCTTTTGGCTTTGTTTGAACTATCTATAATTATATAAATGATTGGGTTTTCTGAGGGAACAAAGAAATCGCCTTTGTCGTAAGTGTAGTAGCCTTTCCATTCTCCTGCAAAAATCTGAGCTTTCAATTGAAAGATTGTCAGAAAAAGAAAACTCGTAAAAAGCAATCGCATTTTAAAAATTTTGTTGTTAAGAGAGATGCTGAATAAAAATATCGTACAACTCAAAAATATACGAAAGTTTTTACCCTTGGAATCGCAAAACATTTTTTACAAACCCATTGATTTTAACGACAAAAACGTTTAAACGAAAGTTTTAAAACTTTCGTAAATACAACCTCAGACAAAAAGGTTTATATATCATGCAATAAACTCAATCTTGTTAATTCCTACACCTTCCCCACCTCTCTACACAAAAAACTTTCATCCTTACTTTCCAGCGAAGAACATCCCATCAAAAATTCATCCACCTTCCTTGCACATTCACGGCCTTCGCTAATAGCCCAAACTACCAGCGATTGTCCCCGCCGCATATCACCTGCAGTAAATATTTTCGAGATATTAGTTTGATAGCTTTTCTCTGTTGCTCTTACATTGCCACGATCATCTTTTTCAATATCCAATTCATTCAGCAAGCCATCATGCTGCGGGTGAACAAAACCCATAGCCAGCAACGCCAGCTCGCAGGGAATTTCTCTTGCCGATCCTTGTACTTCTACAAAATGCGCCGCCCTTCCATCGCTTCCAATCTTCCATTCAAGGTCCACTATTTTTAATGCTTTTAAATTCCCTTCATCATCGCCGATAAACTCTTTTGTTGCAACCGCCCAATGTCTGTCTGCGCCTTCTTCATGGGAGGAAGTAATTTTTAGCGTCATTGGAAAAGTTGGCCAGGGCATATACACGTTTCTTTCTGCTGCAGGTTTGGGCAATAACTCAAATTGAGTAATGGCCTTCGCACCATGCCGGTTTGATGTGCCAACACAATCACTGCCCGTATCGCCACCGCCGATCACTACTACATTTTTCCCTGTAGCAAAAACATCCGGGCCACTTACTGTCGTCTTACTAACCCGTTGGTTTTGTTGTTTCAAAAAATCCATCGCAAAATAAATCCCCTTTAATTCTCTCCCTGGTATGTCCAGATTTCTTGGAATAGTGGAGCCACCTGCCAAAACAATAGCTTGCATTTCACGCAGCAAATCATTAATGCTAACATCAACGCCAACATTGGCATTACATTTAAACACAACACCTTCTTCTTCCAGCAAACTAATACGACGGTCTATCACCCATTTCTCTAATTTAAAATCAGGAATGCCATAGCGCAATAAACCACCCGGAGCATCATCTCTTTCGAACACGGTTACTGAATGTCCTGCATAGTTTAATTGGGCTGCGGCCGCTAAACCTGCCGGGCCGGAACCGATCACTGCTATTTTCTTTCCAGTTCGAATAGACGGTTTACGTGGCTTTACCAAACCTTTGTCAAAAGCAATTTCAATGATATGTTTTTCTATTTCTTCAATAGTAATAGCAGGATTATTGATACCTAAAACGCAGGCACTTTCACAAGGCGCAGGGCAAATGCGGCCGGTAAATTCAGGAAAGTTGTTGGTGAAGGAAAGTACTTCGTAAGCCTCCTCCCAATCTTCCCGGTAAACAGCATCGTTGAACTCCGGGATCAGGTTACCCAGCGGACAACCATTATGACAAAAAGGAACGCCGCAATCCATGCACCGTGCTGCCTGCTGATTCAATTTTTGATCGGTATAGCGATGCACAAATTCTTTGTAATCATGTATGCGTTCCTGCACGGGGCGCTTGCTGGGAAGTTCCCTGTCAAATTCCAAAAACCCTGTTACTTTACCCATAGAAATTGTGGTTTTTTACTAATGATTTTTATTTACTAAACTTGAGTACTACTATTTGGCTTTCGTTGCGTCGCACTCTTAAAGGTTCTTATCGCTATTCTGCACCTCGTCGCGGAAGCGGCCCTATCCCAACCTTCCCAGCGAAAGGCAACCAGCTACACAAATAATGGCCTAAACATTTACTCTTTTGTTATTAACCCCACTGTTATCATAGCCACTTTTCCCTTGTCATCCCGAGGCACGAGGGATCTTTGAACTGCATAGTAAACGACTTCTGCAAAGAACAGTACTGGTAGCAACATGCTTTACATTATTTGCCAAAGATGCTTCCTGCGTCAGCATGACAATGAACCTACTATTTGATTACAGCTATGCTTTAAAGCTGTGCGTTCCTTTATGAAGTTTTTTGTTCAATGTAGTTATGAAAGTAAAAGAGTGCTACGCAACAAAAGCCCAATAGATATTCTTCCCTCTGCCCCAAAAACTTTATTTTAAAGAACTATGGTTGCCGACAATAATCTTAATCATCCAACGCTATCCCTGCACTTTTGCTAAAATACTTTGTCCTT
>JAQBNG010000187.1 GCA_028288675.1 Flavisolibacter sp.
ATAACAGCGCTTCATCCTTGTTTTCCAGTTTTTGTTCAATACCAATCACCAGTCTTTTATAGCCCTTTGCGGGGATGGGATAAACTCTTGTACGAAAATTATTTCCTTTGGTCTTTTCAACAAGCCCCGGATCGATTCCCTGCCGCACCGTGTTTTCAAATGCCACTCTTGCTTTTGCTTTTTCTACCACCACACCTTCCCGTAACCGGCCATTAATATCTAATGCGTAGCGAACAATTGTTTGTCCATCAGCTAATGGAAAATCCAGTTCGCCTTCCAGAATTTTATCAAGCCCATTATAAAAAGTAATATCAAATGTTGTTACTGAAATGTTGCCTGTTACCTTGATGTCCACTGCCAGCTTTGAAATTTTTAAATCCATTCTGCCGGTATCAGTGGTTATGTGTAACGCAGGAATAGCATTAGGCAAAGAGGCCGTTTGCGTTTGTTTTACGTGACTGCAGTATGAAAAAAAGATCAGGAAGGAAATTAGCCTGGTGGTATAAAGCATGTCTTTGGTTTTAGATTCAGTTGAGATGTAAGAATAGAATAATTACACACCAAAGACGGAATTTTAAATCCCCCTCCACAGTTTTTTCTTACTGCATAAGACTGTTTCACTCCCCTTTTCAAAGGGGAAAGTCAGTGTCTCACTACATAAATAAAAACGCTAAGGGGGATTTCAGACTCGAACAAACGCTGCTACTTAAATTGTAAACAGCTTCAATAAAAAAAAGCATCCCACTACAGCGGGATGCTTTCAATAAATTAGAAAAATGTCTATTCTTATTCGGCTTCTGCAACCACTTCTTTCACCTCGGGAATCATACGCTTCATCATGCCTTCAATCCCTGCCTTCAAAGTAATCATTGATGACGGACAACCAGAGCAGCTACCTTGTAACATCAGGTTTACCACACCATCATTATAGCTTTTAAACTGTATAGCGCCACCGTCCATTTCCACCGCAGGCTTTACATAATTCTCCAATAATTCTTTTACTCTTTTCACTACGTCATCATCGTCAGCGTCTACTTCGTTACTGCTTTCCTGCTTTACGGCAGCCAATTCTTCTTCATTGATAACGCCTTTACCTTCTTCCAGGTATTCTTTCAAAAACTGGCGAATGGATGGAATCACATCATCCCAATCGGTATCAGGCGTTTTTGTAAGCGTAACAAAATTGGAAGCAATGAACACTGATTTGATAAAGGGAAAACCAAAAAGCTCGGTTGCCAAAGGCGACGGCTTTGCACTTTCCACTTCCTGAAAATCGGCGCTTTTACCGGGGTACAAAAGCTTGTTGGCCACAAACTTCATTGTTTCGGGATTCGGCGTCATTTCGGTATATATGCTGATAACCGGGTTGCCTGTTTGTATCATATCTATTTTTTTGAGAACACAAATTTAAGCAACTCCTTCTCAGAAACCCTTACGCAATTGGTAAAAGAAATGCCATAAATTTTAACGGGCGACCAGCCAATAGCAACCATATGGCCGCTTTATAGGGGTGACGATGTAAACTTTTAAAACGTGTATTTGGTTGTTAAGGTGGCATAAAACATATTCTCGCCCCGCTCCGACAAGTCAGGACGATTAGGTACATCAAGTAAATTTTGCGGCATAATATAAGAAGGCGTTGCCACGAACATCCAGCTCTTTTTCGCATATACAACAGGCATAGTTAATTCATACGCCAAAATGCTGAAGTTGCTTACCTCTTCTGTTACTAATTGACCATTACCAGCAGGGAAATTCAAAAAACCGGTGTTATTTTTTTTATAATAGCTACGCTGAAAATTTTGAGAACCGCCATAAATGTAAACGCCCGGATCAAAAACCAATACGCTGTTATCTTTATTTTCGATGCGAATCAGGTGATCTAATCCACCGGTAGCACCAAAGTCTGTCTTGTCGCTAAACTTTACATCAGCACCTATATTCAGGTTGATAAACTTATTAAGAAAGGAAACGTTTGCGCCACTTTGCGCTTTCAACGCCGATTGCACCAACTCGCTGCTTTCTTTATAAATAGGTTTTGATACATAAAGCCCGGTTATCCATTTTTTTGTTACGTTCTGATAACCAACGGTAGCCACCGAACCTGCATACTCAAATTTTTGCACTGCATTATTTACAAAAATGGGTGCGGCATTTACATAAATTTTTGGTGTGATCCAGAGTTCAGCCAAGGGGAAAAAGCCACTGCTTTTTAAGCTGTCTGTACGACCGTAATAATTAAGACCTGTATTATAATTAAGACTGAGTTTGAATTGTGGTTTTGTCTTTTTTTTAGTTGTATCTGTAGAAGATTCTTGCGCATTTAGGCCTTGGGCTAGACAAAAGCAAAGGAATGCCGGAAAGGAAAGTTTCAGGATTTTCATGTGTTAGGGTTTAGAATTAAAGAAGCCATGAAGCAGTTACTTCATGGCTTTAGTGTTTTACGAAATGATTAGTGTTTTTGTGCTTTGATTTTTGTTTCTGATTTTACTTCAACATCACCTTGTACGCTGGTATTTTTTACTTTTTCTTTTGTGCCATCCACATTACTCTTCGCTTTTGTTTTTACATCACCGCTTACCTCTTTAGTTTTTGTAACGGTGCCATCAGCGGTAGTTTTTACTTTTGTTTTTGTTGCTGTGGCCTTTGTTTCAGCACCATCAATAGCTTTACGTCCGTTAACTTTTACATCTGCATTTGCGCCTGTTTGTACATTGCCATCGGCCTTAGTTCCAAACACAGCAGAATTTTCATTGGCATGTGCCTTTGCTTCATTGCTGGCATGAGTTTCTGCTTGTGCATTTACTCGTGCATTCGCATTTACATCACTGTTTTGCTTTGCCTTACCTGCAGCATTTTGCGTAGCTGCCACAGTGGTTGTTTTTACGTCAACAGCTTTTGTAGCGGCTGTTGATGTGGTAGCTTTTGTAGCAGATGTTGCTGTAGTGGTTGCTCTTGTTGCGGCAGCTGTTGTTGCGTGTGTAGCACTACCAACATTTACAGATTTTTGAACTGCTGCATTTGTTGTGTTGGTTACACCAAGGTTAACCTGTGCGAAAGAAGCTGTGGCGGCAAATGTTGCTGCCAATACGAATAGGGTTTGTTTTGTAGATTTCATGGTTAAGATATTTATGCAGGTATAAAAGACAATACTGTGCCAAACTCTTCAGTTATAATAACCAGAAATAATGTGAATTTCAGATTGCGTGTTTCTACTAATTTTTTTCTTTACTCTTTTGTGCTGATAATTGACAGGGTAGAATTTTTCAGCAAGGTTTTGCAGCTTATCGGTGTAGGCCGGAAATGCAAGAAAACGAACCTTCTTTCCTCCATTCAACATTACATCGTACACCAGCATGTTAGTATACTCGCTCTTACATGTTGATGTTGTATATTGTCTACATCATTCCATAAGTAATAGGATTGCGTCATGCCTTTTAATGAAATAGTATCAGGCGTAAATCCCATGCTGTCCATAGAAATAGAAGCAGTGATTTGACAAAGGAAAACGCAAGTACTTCAAGGGCCGCACCGCCGGTTGTGATAAACAGCACAACTATCTCTTTACTAAAAAAGTACAGTATGATTCCAAGCAGAAAAGTGAGTAATGGAATGGCCAGCATTATTCGTGCTAAAAGTTTTTGGTTGGTGCGAGGTTTAAGTTGCAACGAAGTGCGGCCCTTGTTAATTACTTTATAAGGATGAAAAGGAGAAGCAGATGCCATGTATTAAAAATAAAGCAATGCCTGTGAAATGAACCTGGCGGAGAATGATAAATACGTATGTATTGATAGTCGTCTACAATTTTAGCCGCCTTATTTGGTAATTCGTATTGCCATCAAAAGGCGTAAACATTAGGATTGTTTCATGATCCTTTTGTTTTTGAAAGCTCCACTCTTCCTTTAACTGCCCTAAAAGTCGTTCCTGCTTTGCAAATAGCTGCCGCCTGAAATCTTCTCCTTTAATTCGATGCCTTGCTTTAGAATTGCAAGCCATGCTAAGGTTACGCTATCAAATATTTTATAGAGAAGATCATCGGTGTCAACAGCCACCTCTCTTCTAAGCTCCTGTCCACGTTCAACAACTACATAATGTAGCTCTCCATTTTCACCAACCTCTATATGCGGTAGCGCTCCGTCATCAGAATATCCATACGTTGGTAAAACGTTTTGAGGAGCATTTATTTCTTCAGCTAATCAGTCAACTAAAGTTTTTATTTCTCTTAAAGTTGACTTCATCAGCTATCCGTATTATTATAACTTTTTAAGAAGTAACGATCATCAATTTGGCATAGTTCAACATGATCTTCTTCTCGCCATTCACATCAAACTTTATGGTAGCAACGGGGTTATGGCTGGAGCCTTCCAATTTTATTACAGCTCCAAAACCAAACTTCTGATGTTCTACCCGCATGCCTTCTTCCAGCTTAGTAATATCACTTGCTATAAAATTGGGTGATGCATTATGCGCTACCTCTTTTGATTTTCCATTATTGCTTAGCAACGTGGAGACAAAACTCTTTTCAGTCTTTTCACTACCATTACCAAAGCCGCGATTCATCCGCTCAAAGGCAGTGCCCATCATGCCAGAAGACCCTTGATTTTTTACACCGCCGCCGGAAAATGTCTTATCAATAAACTCCATCGGTACTTCATCCAAAAAACGACTGGCATCGGCCTGCTGCAGGTTACCAAATTTGTAACGGGTGTTAGCATAAGTCAAATACAATCTGCCCTTTGCTCTGGTGATAGCTACATAAAACAACCGGCGTTCTTCTTCCAGTTCTTCCCTTGTATTTATGCTCATGGCGTTGGGGAAAAGACCTTCCTCCAAACCGCCAACAAACACCACCGGGAATTCCAACCCTTTAGCAGCGTGTATCGTCATCAGCTTCACCGTATCTGCATTCGGATCTTTTTGATCGGAGTCGGTAAGCAAAGTAATTTGTTGCAGGTAAGAGCCTAAGCCTTTATCACCCACTTCACCGCTTTCTTCGCTTGCCGGAGTTTCAGTGAATTCTTTTATTGAGTTTAAAAGTTCCTGCACGTTTTCATATCGCTGCACACCTTCCGTACTCTTATCATTAAACAACTCTTTTACGAACGCTGTTTGCTTGCCTACATGAAAAGCAATATCATACGCATTCTTTACACCTAACATGCTATGAAAGCTGCGTATCATCAGCACAAATTCTTCTATGGATTGTAAAATGTTACTCTTGAAACCAAAACGTGGCGCATCTTCCAGCACTTCCCACATGCTGATGTTATTTTCGTTGGCGGCAAGTATCGCCCTGTCCATAGATGTTTTACCAATGCCACGAACCGGGTAGTTGATGATGCGCTTTAGCGCCTCTTCATCTTTTGGATTAACGATCATGCGCAGGTAAGCGATGTAGTCTTTTACTTCCTTGCGTTGATAGAAAGAAATGCCTCCGTAGATAGTGTAAGGAATGTTACCGCGACGCAGGCTTTCCTCGTACGAACGGCTTTGCGCATTGGTACGATAGAGAATTGCAAACTCTTTGTTCTTGTAATGATTGCGCAACCTCATTTCCTGTATCTGGTCGGCTACGAATTTGCCTTCATCATTATCGGTCATGGTACGTACCAGCTTTATTTTTTCACCGGTAGCATTTTCTGTAAAAAGCGTTTTAGGTATTTGTCCTTTGTTGTTTTTAATAACCTCGTTGGCGATGCTTAAAATATTTTGCGTGCTGCGATAGTTCTGTTCCAGCTTTATCACTTTCACTTCATCATAATCTTTTTGAAACTGCAAAATGTTTTGAATTGTAGCGCCACGGAATGAATAAATACTTTGTGCATCATCGCCCACCACGCAAACATTTTCGTGTACAGCACCAAGCAGTTTGATGATCTCATACTGCGCCGGGTTAGTATCCTGGTACTCGTCTATCAGAATGTATTTAAACTTGTGCTGGTACTTATGCAATACTTCCGGAAAGGTTTTTAACAGCTCATACATTTTAATTAACAGGTCATCAAAATCCATAGCGCCATTTTTAAAACAACGCTTGCTGTACGCATCGTAAATATGACCGATCATTGGCCGGTTGCTCCGCATATCTTCCTGCTGCAGGTGATAATCATTTACGTATTCCTTTGGGCCAACCAATGCATTTTTTGCACTTGAAATTCGGTTGTAAACGGCGTTAGGTTTATAGTGCTGCACATCTAAATTCAGTTCGGCGGTTACGGCTTTTACAACACTCTTTGCATCATCGGTATCGTAGATGGTAAATGCGTTTGGATAGCCAATGCGGTGCGCCTCGCCACGAAGGATCCTGGCAAACACCGAGTGAAACGTTCCAATGTATAAATTGCGGGCTTCACGGTTGGCCAGCATGTGTTCCACCCGTTCTTTCATTTCGGCAGCGGCCTTGTTGGTAAAGGTTAGTGCGAGTATATTAAATGCATCCACACCCTTATACATCAGGTGCGCAATGCGGGTGGTTAAAACCTTGGTTTTTCCGCTGCCGGCGCCGGCCACGATCATCAGTGGGCCATCGGTTGTAAGTACAGCTTCCTGCTGTCGATCATTCAATCCCTTCAGGTATTCTTGCATAAATTATTTGAGTTGTTTTTGCTGCTTGCCATGCTGAGCCTGTCGAAACAGCCGAAGAGGGCGAAGGTACGTTTTGAGGCTGTTTTTGCGGAAGGAAATGATGGTGAAAGATGTGAAAGTTGGGAGAGGAAGAAAGGCATTTGTAAACCAGGGGAAGTGGTGCTATTGAGCGGTTGTTGCGTCGCACTGTTGTACGGTTTGGAAGGGTATTGGGCAAAAGAATTAGATTTTTTCAAAAGTACAAGTAAACCGAATGTTTAACTCAGTTACAAATTCAAAATCATTTATCCATCTTATACCCATATTGTCACAGATGTGCGGTATTTTAATTTTTGTAGGTTTAGTAAAGACATCTTTATGTTCTTTTGTGACTACAACTGCTCCTGCATTCATGGCGTGAGCAATTACCCAAGGATCGGCTGCAGAATGTTGACCTCCATTTGCAACGATATATTGATGCGATGGATTTGCTGCATATATTTTTCTCAAACATTCTGAAATAGCACCATCGATTTTTTGGACGGTGATTTGGCTTTGTTTTAGCCATTGTGAAAGGCCATCTTCTGTGCGTACAATTTCTATATAAACCGCATCTGGAATAAATATTTTCTTTTGTACTCCGAGTTGACTTAGCAGTTCCCAATAGCTGGGGCATAGTTGAGGCGAATAATATTTTTGCCAAGCTTCAATAAGCACATTGGCATCAAGACAGTATGAGTTTTGGTTGGCAGTCATTTATAAAGAAAGGCCTCCAGCTTTGGAAAATTATTAACCTGTGTATTTAATAACCTACTTGCTTGTGTAGGTTCAATAGCTCCTCCCCGAAAGGCGTCAAGAACAATTTGAGTAAATAGTTTACTATTCTTATTAAGTCGAAGTAAATAAGGATTTGGCCCACCTTTTTGTTCTTTTTGCTTTAGCTTTTTACTTTCTTCATTTTGAAGAAAAATCTGAAACTCTCTATCAGCAGCTCTTTTTAGTGAAGTATACTCTTGCATAGAAATCAAATTCAAATTCAAGGCTCTTACCAAAAATGCAAATGAACTAACACCAATACTCTTTGCAACCTTAAAAACACTAACAGATGAATTAAAAGTGTCGGCATTATAGCTCCGCATTATTTCAGTGGGCATCAATGCATTTGCGGCTATTTCATTGCAAAACAATTCAACAGGGTGCATTGATTCTTTTCGTCTTGCGTTTAGTTCTATGTCATTGGAAACCCCAGACTCTGCAATCCAAATATGTGCTAACTCATGTACCAAAGAAAAAAGTTGAGGGGCATTCCAATCGTCTGAATTTATAAATATGAAAGGTGCGAAGCTATCAGCAATTGCAAAACCTTGAATTTCTTCGCTGTCAATTTTTAATTTTGAATGTATAAAGCTTGTCCTTGATACAAATATGCCATTGCCCTCTGCTGCATCGATCCATTCTCTAATTGGGTTATCAATTTTATACTTTCCAGGTTCAATCTTCAAGGTTTGTAAAATATCCTTGGCAATGGTTTGAGGTTGTGATTGCAAGGAAAATTTACCAACAAACGGCACCTCCGTTTCTTTGTTCTCTTCAAACATTTCACTTATCCAAGCTTGCTTTTGTTGAATTTCCCTAATTATAAATATTGAAGCCGTGCTTAATTGTTTTGCAGTGTTTCTTCGAAAATCTCTTAGTGTGTCAAAATCACGGGGAACTTCAGGTAGAAAAAAAACTGCAAATGGTCTTTTATAGGCATTAGCAAGAGTTTCTGCTTGTCTAACAGTGGGTTGATCTAAGCCCTCTTCCCATTCTCCCAACTTTTCAGCAGATACGGGGGGAACCTTTTTTGCGGCAGCCTCTAAGGACATCCTTGCGGACTCTCTCGCCCATCTTAGGACTTTGGGTGTTATGAAGGCTTTATCAGGCATTTTAATTTCAATATGCAGTTTCTATTCCAAACATACGCAATGGTACACTAGTAATGAAAAGTTATAACCCGCTGTCAGTAACGTTCTTAAACTTCAAAAGAAACCGTCCCCTGCTGTCAGTAGTGTTCTTAAACTTGAGAAGAAGCCCACCCAAAATTTACTACTAGTAGTACACATCAATTATAAAATGGTAGGCCTGATTCTGTGACTCAGGCCTACGTTTCTACAGGAATTATTCTAACGAAAACGTTTTCAAAAACCATCCCGATGTATGCACCGGCACAGGTTTCAAAGTAAATCGGGCCAACTCCCCATCATCACTGATAATAAATACACAGGTATTTTGTACAGCCAGGTCAAAGAGATAATTATCTTTTGGGTCTGGGCTTAAGCGGTACACCGCGTTTTCTGTTGTCATCAATGCAATTTTCCTAATGAAGGAAATTAGATTTGTAGCACTCTTTTCCGTCATCCAGCTATTTTCAACAACGGCTGTAAATATTTCTGAAAGGAGGTAATTGTTGGCTACGGGCAGAAGGTTATAAGCAATCAGCCGGTTAAGTAAAGGAGCAATATCTTTTGTTCGTGCATATTTGATCCAGACATTAGCATCAATAACTATTTTATACATGCTATTGCTTGTAACGGTTTTTTTGAATTGCTTTAATAATGTCGTTATCGCCGGCATTATTAAAGTCAGCAGGTTCTGTAATGGCTTTCCATTCGTTAGCCAAATCAGAAGCAAAGAAGCGGAGGTATAAAAGTTTCAATTCCTCTTCTGATTTATTCCTTAACTCATCAACCATTTGCGCAAACATAGAAGGTTGTTGAGGTTGTATTGCTTCCATATTTTTCTTTTTTCGAAGTTACAAATAATAGCTAGCCAGTAATAGCACACTTCCAATTTTAGAATTGCTGGCCTGAGTCTGTGACTCAGATCTAAATTTTCTACAGCATCTTACTAAAGTCATTTTTCAGTTGCAACAATCTTTAAATTAACACAGGCTTGAGTTGCAAACTCAAGCCAGCAGTCTTATAATATAGGCAGGCATTACAAGGTGTATATGTGAATACAGTCATAGCCGAACTGCTATCAAAAGGTTTCAATCATTCTATACAAAAGGTGGTAATGTTTTATAAATCAGCGATTGCACGTTGATTGAACAAGGCAGAATTAAACCAAAAATAATTAGGGCGCTAATGACCATCCATAGTTAATGAAATTCTATCTACAAAACCAACGCTTTACTTCTGCACAATAGTTTGATACTCTCCTTCCGCCACCTTTATCCTGTCCTTTACATTACTCAACTGAATAATATAATTCATAGACAAATCAGAGTTAGCAGCGTACGATGGTTCCAATGATCTATCAATCAAATCAGCCAATTGATTTTGCTTTTGCCTATACAGTGCAATGGTTTCTTTGTTCCAGGCGGTTTTTGTAGTAAGGCTATTAATAACTTCATCCAGCTTTTGCAACTGTGGCGAGAGTATACCGGCATCTTTTTTATATTGTACATAACTCTTTGCCACCTGCAGTCTGCTTTCATATTCTTTAAGTAACGCTTCCCACTTTTGTTTGGCGGCAGCCAGGTTAGCTTGCCGGTTGCCAATGATGCTTAATAGTTCCGGCGTAGCGGATACCCTCCAGCCTTCACCTTCTTTTTTTAGAGAAACAGAAACAATTTTGTTGTTTACTACAGCACCATTTCCATTTATCGTTTCGGTTAATGTACCCAGATCAAATTGGTCTTCCGCAGGTACTTGGGCCTGCGGACTTTTGTTGCTTGATACTGTAGCTTTTGTGTCATCTGTCGCCAGCGATGCCGCAGTAGTATTATCGTTGGATGCAACCGCTTTTATAAATTCCTGTGCCACTTGTTTTGGTGGAATAGAGCTATTGCATGAATAGATAGTGATGGCAATACCAGCCAGGAGTAGAACTTTTTTCATACAGCAAGTTTTTGTGTTCTTACAAGATAGAAAGTGGAGGGGAGAAATGCAAGAAGCCATCCCGACCTTCCCGCTGGTAAGGCCATCCTTTCACAGACCCTTGCTTTGCAAAGTGTCTGTGTTATCATTTGCCTCTTACTTAAGTATGATGAAGTGTAAATAATGAATCTTGCTTAAGTCAGTAACTGTGCGGCTGGTGGCCTTCCCAGCGGGAAGAAGCGGGATGGGCCGCTATTCCTGTTTCCTTTTTACAATTAAAAATACATCATGCTCCAACGGCAGGTAGCCGAAGTCATAACAAAAGAAATACACATTGCCTTTTTTGTTAGTGTACGTATGCGTAATGTATTTTGTTTGAAATCCCTGGTGCAGTAATTTGTCTTTGCTGATCTTTTGCATTTCTTCTTCACCTAACACAGCTTCTAAAATACGCCGGTTCTTTAGCAAGGCATTGTTGATGTTGCGAACGATGATACTGTTGGCAGATTTTAAATTGTTGTTGTAAGCATTGCGGCAATAATCGTTACAGAACTTTTTATCGGCGCGGCCATGCAGCACTTTGTCGCAAGCCAAACATTGCTTTTTTATAGTTGTGGTTTCCATCATTGCACATCAAGATAATGAATCTTTTTATCCGTGTATAAACGTTTATAAGCACTTCTTTCCGAAAACAAACGACTACATACCGGCTACCGGTTTTTCATCATAGCATCTTTGTTTTGTCAACCGGATAACAACGGTTGATTGAGATAACAAATTTTAAAACCGCTTTCCGCTTATACAGCAGGAAAGCACAAATCAAAAGTTATGTACGCACTTAAAAACAAAGTTCAATTGATTGGCCACATTGGTAATGCACCTGAAGTCCGCACATCGGAAGGCGGGAAAAAATGGAGTCGCTTTAGTATCGCCACCAACGAAGCTTACCGCAATGCAGAAGGTGTAAAAGTTACAGACACGCAATGGCACAATTTAGTAGCCTTTGGTAAAGTATCGGAGATAGTGGAGAAGTATGTAGTGAAGGGTTCGGAAATAGCCATTGAGGGCAAGCTCGTAAACCGCAGTTATGTAGATAAAGAAGGCGTAAAAAAATTCGTTACCGAAGTGCATGTTTCAGAAGTTCTATTGTTGGGAGCTGCATCCGGCAAACAAGCTGCTGAAGCTTGATTCAGCAAGTGGGCGGAGATATCTTTGCCGGTACCAATCTGCCCTCTTCTTTTTAATAAAACACATAGATTTTATACAACTGCCGTTGCTTAACTTCCATCTTTAGTACACCCCCATTAGCAAAAACGTTTATCTTTTAGGAGGCTTATTTTTCCATGCAGCACGACAGCACAAATACCATTTTTACGCTTGCCGCCGAATTAGTTAATTACACATCGCGGCACATTTTTCTTACGGGCAAAGCCGGTACCGGTAAGACTACTTTTTTAAAATACATCCGTGAAAATTGTTCAAAGCAAATGGCTGTTGTGGCACCAACTGGTGTAGCTGCCATCAATGCGGGCGGTGTTACCATTCACTCCTTTTTTCAATTGCCGCTGTCTCCATTTATTCCTGAGACAAGAGGCTTTACCGTTAATGGCGAAGAGGCTAATAATAAACACACCCTGCTGGGCCGTCTTCGGCTAAATACAGAACGCCGGAAAATCTTACAGGAGCTGGAACTGCTGATCATTGATGAAATCAGCATGGTGCGTGCCGATGTGGTGGATGCTATCGACCTTGTGCTGCGCCATATTCGTAACCGCCACATGGAACCTTTTGGTGGCGTGCAGGTTTTGTTTATTGGCGATATGTTTCAGTTGCCGCCTGTGGTACGGGACCAAGAATGGACCATGTTGCGCGACTACTACAAAAGCCCTTATTTTTTTGATAGCCAGGTGGTGATGGAAGAGCCACCGGTTTATATTGAGTTCACTAAAATTTACCGACAAACCGAGGAGCATTTTATTAGCCTGCTTAATAAGGTTCGCAACAACCAAATGGATGAAGAAAGTTTGGAAGTGCTGCACAAACGATATCAACCAGAGTTTTTTGGTGAGAAAACGGAAGGGTATATTTTGCTTACTACGCACAATGAAAAAGCAAGGGAAATTAATGCAGAAGAACTGGTGCGGATACCGGGAAAACTGTTTACTTACAAAGCCGGCGTAGATGGTGATTTTCCAGCAACGGCCTTTCCGGCCGATGAAGCGTTGCAACTGAAAATTGGAGCGCAGGTGATGTTTATCAAAAACGATGTATCGGGCTCCCGTCGCTATTTCAACGGTAAGATTGGTGTTGTAAAAGAACTTGCGAGTGATAAAATTTCTATTGAATGCAAAGATGAACCGGAGCCTATTGTAGTTAGCAAAGAAAAATGGGATAACATCCGCTATACGCTGGACAAAACA
This sequence comes from Flavisolibacter sp., assembly GCA_028288675.1. Lineage (GTDB taxonomy): Bacteria > Bacteroidota > Bacteroidia > Chitinophagales > Chitinophagaceae > Flavisolibacter. Next base: position 12,848 of record JAQBNG010000187.1, read on the forward strand.
ACTCGCAACGTGAGTGAAGATGTATTGGGTTCTTTCTCGCAATACCCCCTGCGATTAGCCTGGGCAATCACCATTCATAAAAGCCAGGGGCTAACATTTGAAAAAGCCATTATTGATGCGGGCAAAGCCTTTGCCCCCGGGCAGGTTTATGTTGCGTTGAGCCGCTGTACTTCATTGACAGGTTTAGTGTTGCATAGCCGTATTCAATCACATGCCCTTTCTGCCGATAGCCGAATAGTGCAATTCACAAAAAAAGTGCGACCTCTTCCTGAATTAAAAGCCGAATTAGCACAGGCAAAAAAAGAGTATGCGGAAAAAGTATTGCTAAACCTCTTTGACCTCAACAAGGCAATTGCCAGCGGTAAAGAATTACAGGCTTATTTGGTTCAACACCGCACGTCATTCAATGCTGAAGTATTTACCTGGGCCGATGAATTACTCACAAAAATGCTGGCCTTACAGGGAACAGCTGAAAAATTCCAGAGTCAAATAAAATCGCTGTTTGCAAAGGTTATTGTACCCGAAGAGGATAACGAATTGCAAGACCGGTTAAAGAAGGGCGCAGTGTGGTTTACTGGTGAGATCAAAACAATAACGGAGGCAATACTGCAATCGCCGGCTGTTACAGACAGTACCATGCACGCAAAAGAATACAATGAAGCGTTGCGGGAAGCCTTCATGCAGTTGTCGCAGCAACACTATCTTATGCAAAGCTTTGGCGATGGTTTTACAATAGACGTGTATCAACGGCGTAAAAAAAGTTTTACCACACCTTCATTTGGAGTGAACGCTTATGCCGGCGCCGGAGAAAAAAAAGTGGACCTGCAGCATCCCACGCTTTTCTACAGTTTAAAAAAGCTTCGCGACAGCCTTTGCGCTAAGAAAAATCTACCCATTTATTTGGTAGCCAGCGGTAAAACCCTGGAGGAGATGGCCAATTATCTCCCGCAAACCGTGCAGGAGTTGGAGCAAATTAGTGGCTTTGGAAAAGCAAAAGTAGAAAGCTACGGCCAGCAGTTCTTAGAAATTATCCAAGCGTATGCCGAAGAGAGAAACCTGGCTTCTACCATTGTAGAAAAAAGTCCAAAGCGGCAACGGAAAGAAAAAACGGGTGCGGAAAAAAAGACAGACACCAAAGCTGAAACCTTCAGACTTTATCAGGACGGTAAAACAGCTATTGAAATTGCAGAGGAGCGAAAGCTAACTATCCAGACCATTGAAGGTCATCTTTCTCATTATGTATTTACGGGAGCTATAAAAATTGAAGCATTGGTCAGCCGTGAAAAGCTGGTTTTAATAGAGCCTGCTTTGAAAGATTTTGAAAAAGGAGCCTCCATTATTCCTATAAAGGATAAACTTCCCACCGATGTAAGTTTTGGCGAAATACGTTTGGTAATGGCTTACGTGGATGGCCAAAAATCAGCGGCCCATATAAACCATTAGTATTTGCACATCAGCAGGATTGATACCTGATATACGGCTTGCTTGCCCAAGCGTTCTGGGCTTCATCTTAATTAATTTTTCTTTCGCCTCTACTCCAAGCGATACAATGCGTTGATAATCAAAACGTTCTGGGATTTCTAAGTCTTCCATCTGGCTCATTCTGTCAACCAGCTCTTTCTCCTTATCAATGTAGGTTTGATACTTGATTTGAATTTCAGCTTGCTCTAATGAGTCTTCTGAAAACTCACTTAATGCCTCTTTTACTTTTGGTACCTGAGCCATTAAATCTCCCAATCCAGTATTCGGACGAAGAATAATTTTTTCTAATCGCTGCCTTTCTGAGATAGGTGAGCTGTTTATACCAGTAAAGAATTCATTTACCTCCGATGGTTCAAGACTTGTAGTTTTTAAAACGCCTTTGATTGATTCAACTTCTTTCCTCTTTTGAAGCACTTTTTCCATTCTTCCCTGCGAAGCTAATCCCATACGATAGCTCATTTCAGTCAGGCGCAAGTCAGCATTATCCTGGCGAAGCAAGGTCCTAAATTCAGCTCTTGAGGTGAACATTCTATAAGGTTCCTTCGTGCCTTTACTAATCAGATCGTCTATAAGCACTCCAATGTAGGCATCGCTTCTTTTTAATATGAAAGGCTTCTCCCCTCTCCATTTTAAATGGGCATTTATACCAGCCATTAATCCTTGGCAAGCTGCTTCCTCATACCCGGTCGTTCCATTTATTTGTCCCGCAAAAAACAGGTTTTCAACTCCTTTTGTTTCAAGGCTGTAGTTCAATTGAGTTGGCGGAAAGAAATCATACTCAATCGCGTACCCTGGACGAAAGAATTTTACGTTCTCGAATCCAACTACTTTCCTCATGGCTGACAACTGAACATCTTCAGGCAAGGATGTTGAAAACCCGTTCACATAAACCTCCACGGTGGTCCAGCCTTCTGGTTCTACAAATAGCTGGTGGCGGTCCCTTTCTGCAAATCGGTTGATTTTGTCTTCAATACTTGGGCAATATCTTGGGCCGATACCTTCTATGCGGCCGGCATACATCGGGCTGCGGTCAAAGCCTGTTTTTAGAACATCGTGTACTTCTGTAGAGGTGTAGGTGATCCAACAACTTCTTTGCGTTTTAGGTTTTGGAGTATCCAAATATGAAAAGCCAGAAATAGTTTCATCGCCTTTCTGTTCTTCCATTTTTGAATAATCAAGTGACCGGCCATCAACCCTTGGCGGTGTTCCTGTTTTCAGGCGATCGCTTTCAAAACCAAGACTTACTAATTGTTCTGTGATTCCTTCAGAAGCTTTTTCAGATACTCTTCCACCCCCAAGTCTTTTCTCGCCAATATGGATAACACCATTTAAGAAGGTTCCATTAGTGAGAACTACGGTTTTTGATTTTATCTCATGTCCTAAACCTGTTATTATACCAGCCGCTTTGCCATTCTTGATCAGTAAGCCTTTAACCATATCCTGGTAGAAATCCACATTTGGCGTTTCTTCCAGCATGTCCCTCCATTTTAGGGCAAAAAGCATCCGGTCGTTTTGCGAGCGTGGGCTCCACATAGCCGGGCCTTTTGAACGGTTTAGCATACGAAACTGGATCATAGATGCGTCTGATACAATTCCTGAATATCCCCCGAGTGCATCTATTTCCCTTACAATCTGCCCTTTAGCTATTCCCCCCATTGCGGGGTTACAGCTCATTTGGGCAATTGTTTGCATATTCATTGTAACAAGCAACACTTTTGATCCCATATTAGCTGCGGCCGCTGCAGCCTCACAGCCGGCGTGACCGGCCCCAACTACAATTACATCGTATTCTAGAAACATAGTGTGCAAATTTATTTTATCAAAGGCTGGAGATGATGTTAATCTTTGAGACCGATTTCACGTGAAACGAAGAATTCAGACAAACAACGGTTTTCCTGATCTTTCATAGCGGTCATTTCGTTCACAGATTTGTCATTATAACCACAAAGGTGCAAGGCTCCGTGAAACATTACTCTATGCAGTTCTTGCTTAAATGAAACATTAAAAAGTTTTGCATTTTCTCTAATTCTGTCTATGCTTATATAAATGTCAGAAAGAAGAGGTTGCCCTTTTTCGGAAAGCTCAAAAGTTATAATATCCGTGTAGGTGTCGTGATTTAGATATTCCTTGTTAACATTTAATAGGTACTCATCTGTACAGAATATATAGTTGACAGCATCTACTCTTCTTCTTTTTTTTCTAAAAAGATTTATGAGAAACACCTTAACCATAGTTCTGTCCTTAAAATGAAAAGGATCAATGAGAAAATGGAACTTAATCTTGCCTGTTTCTGCCGTGTTCATCATTCAAAATTCGGAAAGCCTTGTCAATGATTGAATTAGCTTTGAAAGCAATTATGACGCTCTCACAATTAAAAGCCGGACAACAAGGATTCATCAAGGGTTTTGAAAGCTCCGATCTGGAATTGAAGTTGATGGAAATGGGTTGTATTCCTGGTGAACTAGTAACTGTTGAACAGATAGCACCTTTAGGCGATCCTATATCTATCCGGGTTTCAGGTTATTCATTAAGCCTGCGCAAAAATGAGGCTAACCAAATTATATTAGAAGACTAATAACTGATAATCAATAAATTGAATGAAGATTGGACTGTATTTTGGATCGTTTAATCCTATTCATACCGGGCACTTGGTTATAGCAAACCACATTTTGAATGAAACGGACTTACAGAAGATTTGGTTTGTGGTATCGCCCCAAAACCCATTTAAGGCTTCTTCTACTTTGCTTAATGAATATGCCCGTTTACACCTGGTTCAATCTGCTATAGAAAATGATGACAGGTTAAGAGCAAGCGAGATAGAATTTTCTTTGCCCAGGCCATCTTATACTTCGCATACTCTTGCCTATCTATCGGAGAAAAATCCTACTTCTTCTTTCACCATTGTAATGGGCAGCGACAGTTTTCAAAATCTTAGCAAATGGAAGAACCCGGAATTTATTATAAATAATTACCCAATAATTATTTACAGTCGGCCGGGGTTTGAAGTGAGAGATATTTTGGGAGTACAAACAACAATTTTGAAGGCACCGCTTCTGGAGATTTCAGCCACACACATTCGCGAAACTATTGAGCAAGGAAAGTCAATAAAATACCTGGTACCGGATGTAGTGAAAGAGGAGATTGAAAAAAGTGGGTTTTATAAAAGGCCTCACAGAAAGTAACCGGCAAGCAAGCAGGCAATTACTATAAATGGCGAATGAAGCCGGGTAAACCGAAGCAGTAAAAACGTGGTAAGGATTACAGAAATGTTTATTAAGCTTGCCGCCGTTGCATCCGCCAGTGAAATGTCTTTCATAATATAAAGCGTGGAAGCGATCATGATTCCTACAACTGCCGCATTAATTCCTTCCAATGAACGATAGACAACTGCATATCTTTTTAGGTAGTTCCAAACTGGAAAAAAGAAAAGAACTAATAAGGCGCTTGGTAAAAAAATGGCAATCGTTCCAATAACACAGCCTATTACCTGCATCACAGGCCCCATATCACGTAGTGCCATGCCCCCTGTAAAAGAAGCAATTGAGAAAACCGGTCCAGGCATAGCTCTAACAATTCCCATCCCTGTGGTCATGTCCCCTTTTTCAATGTGAATTTGATTTTGTGCTGCAATAGAATCACTCTCCCGCAAAGCTTCCGGACGAACAGAATACTGCTCATACATCATTGGCATCAGCACATGACCGCCGCCAAAAACCAAGCTTCCCATACGATAAGTATTCTCGAAAAGGTTGATAGGCTTACGCTCCGGCCAGTTATTAGTTCTTGCCGTTTCGCTAAAAGCACCGGCCAGCAGAAAGATGGCAACAAACAACCAGATATTACCCCACTTTACTTTTTTAGGACTTGTTTCAATTTCAGGAATTCTCTTTTTACTGATGTTGGTAGCGGCCCCACCCAAAATAATGAGTGCAGGAAATATCCATGGCGATTGAAAAAATATATACGTTGCTCCAACACCTACAAGCATAATCATCCAGGTAATTAAATTTTTGATAGAAACACCGAAAGCCTTCACAGAAGCATAAGCTAGAAAGCCGACGGCGAGAGAGGGTACATATTTAAAAATGTTTTTATGTAAAGAATCCTGGTCAATATAATGAAGCAAAAAAGAAAAGGCACCCATCAATACACAAGCGGGTGAAATCCAGATGATTAGAGTAAGAATAGCCAAGGGAAGGCCACCTCTTTTGTAGCCAATAAGGGTAATGGTTTGTGTAGATGAAGCGCCGGGCAAAAGATTACAAAAAGCATTATATTCTAATAACTCCTCTTTGGTAAGGTAAGGCGTTTTGTCAACGAATATCTTCATCATCATTGCCACATGTGCCTGTGGACCGCCAACCGCTGTAATGCTATACAGGAATACATTTTTTAAGAATGGAATGTGGCGCAGCATCATACGGGCTAAATTTAAGCAATTGTTAGCCTTACAATTATGACAAGTAACAAAGGCTTTAAATTATGGATAACCGGCAATATCTGAAAAAGAAAAGGACACCTGGAGGCATCCTTTTAAAATCTTTGTAATTGTTTCTACAATTAGCTTGTAATGCCTAATTGAATTCTTCCCACAATTAAGCCATCGCCATTTCGCCATACATTTGTTCCCGCAATTCCTTCACTCTTTTATCTTCCAGGTATTCATCAAACGTCATAAGCCTGTCAATGATTCCCTTAGGCGTTAATTCAATTACCCGGTTGGCCACCGTTTGCATAAAAGTATGGTCATGCGAGGTAAGCAATACAATGCCGGGGAATGTAACGCAACCTTCGTTGAAGCTTTGAATACTTTCCAGATCAAGGTGATTGGTAGGTTGGTCAAGAACGATCAGGTTAGGATTTTGCAACATCATACGGCTTAGCATGCAACGCACTTTTTCGCCTCCGCTTAATACCTCTGTTTTCTTCATAATATCATCGCCGCTAAATAACATCTTACCTAAAAACCCACGAAGAAAAGGTTCATCTGCATCCGTTACATGCTGCGGAACATATTGCCGTAACCAATCCATCAATGTCAATCCGTTTGTAAAAAACTCATTATTTTCTAATGGCAGGTAGGCTTTTGTAATGGTTGTACCCCACTCAATCTTACCACTATTTGCTTCGGCATTGCCATTAATAATTTCAAAGAAGGAAGTTACAGCAGATGGGTCTTTACTAAAGAAGGCAATCTTTTCTCCTTTGTTTATACTGAAGGTTACTTTACTGAAAAGTGTACGGCCATCAACTGATTTTGAAAGGTTTTCTACATTCAAAATTTGATTTCCCACTTCGCGAAGGGGTTGAAAAATAATTCCCGGATAACGACGGTTAGATGGTTCGATATCTTCTATCGTTAGCTTTTCCAATGCTTTTTTACGCGATGTGGCCTGCTTGCTTTTTGAGGCATTGGCAGAGAAGCGGGCAATAAAGTCTATCAGTGCCTGGCGCTTATCTTCAGTTTTTTTATTCTTATCGCTCATCTGGCGGGCCATCAATTGCGATGATTCGTACCAGAATGTATAGTTACCAGAAAAGGTTTTAATTTTTGAACGGTCAACATCGGAAACGTGCGTACAAACGGCATCTAAAAAGTGACGGTCATGCGATACAACAAGAACAATATTCTCATAATCGGCTAAAAAGTTTTCTAACCAGCCGATGGTTTCAATATCCAGTCCGTTGGTAGGCTCATCCAGTAAAAGAATATCGGGGTTGCCAAAAAGCGCCTGCGCTAATAACACCCGCACTTTCATGTTGGAAGGAATGTCTTTCAACAAAGACTGTTGATACTTCTCTTTCACACCTAGCTCATTGAGAAACGAAGCTGCATCACTTTCAGCCGTATAGCCACCCATTTCACCAAACTCAGCTTCCATTTCACCTGCCTTCATATAATCATCTTCTGTAGCATTTGGGTCGGCATAAATGGCATCTTTCTTATGCATGACATCCCACATTTTTTTGTGGCCCATCAGCACTGTATTTAAAACTGTCTGTTCATCAAACTCAAAATGGTTTTGTTTTAAAACAGCCATCCGCTCACCTGATGTTATATCTACCTTTCCTTTGTTCGGCTCTATTTCACCCGAAAGAATTTTTAAAAAGGTTGATTTCCCAGCACCGTTCGCACCAATGATGCCATAACAATTTCCCTTTACAAAAGAGATATTCACTTCGTCGAACAGCACCCGCTTTCCAAATGAAAGCGATACATTATTAACTGAGATCATAATTACCTGAATTTAAAATCCGCCTCACAAAAACTTTATCGGAAGGGCGCAAAAGTACGTTTTTAAAGGCGGAGGAAGAAAGGGTTTTTCGTTAAGAAAATGTGTTTTACTATATGTGCAAAGACTGTTACTGCGGCGTAGGATTTATCTTTTTACGGCTGTAACGTTCCATGCGGTTAAGAATGGTTAAAGCGAAAACGAGCCACATAAAACCTACGGAAAAACCGGCAATCACATCGCTTGCATAATGCACCCGCAGGTACACACGGGTAAAGCCAATAACAATAACCAGCAATAAAAGAAAAAATATCAGCGTCCACTTCAATACTTTATTTAGAACTGTTGTGTAAATAAAATAAATCAACAATCCATAAAAGGTGACGCTAAACATCGCATGGCCGCTTGGAAAGCTTAACCCATCAGCTTTGAAGATGAGCGGAAGATCAGGTCGGGGCCTTCCAAACAAATGCTTCAGGCCAACCATTAATCCTAAACTGCTTAAGGCAATAGCAGGAATTTTTATAGAGTACCATTTGTTCTTTTTTATAAAAAGAAAATAAGCGATTAGAACCAAGTTAGCCGGAATTAAAAAATTGTGCGTACCCAGGAAGGTGAAAAACAACATTAGATCATCTGCCCTATTGCTGCTGTAATTTTTTAAAAAGGCAAAAACACGTTCGTCTAAACCTGTTTGATGCAGTACAATTACTTTGCGGATGAGATATGCAAACGAAAGCAGCGCTGTAATAAAAAGGAGTAAAACAGCCAGCATTTCAACCGACAAAAGTGTCACCGCACCCCAGATCTTTTTTGCTTTTTTCGATAGCAGGTGAACCATATTTTTCTATTTGTAAAGGGTATATAATAGTAAAAAATATAGACATTTTTTAATAAAACATGGTATAATTTTTACCATATATATGTTATGTCAAAAGCAGTATTTACTACAAAATCCACCACTATGCACAAGGTGGATTATAACGAAAAAGAAAAACACCTGGATATAGAATTTCGCAGTGGGAATGTATATCGTTATTATGATGTGCCAGCACGTTTGTATAAAGTATTTGAACTCTACATTGAGTGCGAAGGCTCGCCCGGTTCTTTCTTTAATGAATATATAAAAGGGCAATATACCAGCGAAAAGATTAAAGATGTAAATACAGAAAGTAAGTGGTGAACAAGGGCCTCTGTAATCGTCTTTTATATCATTAAGAATTGCAAAAGCAGTTCTTTTTATTTACCAATGTCGAGTAAGGAATGTCTAAATAGGAACGCTCCGACACTACTGCCTAGTCGCTATAAGGCTGATGCAGCTCCCGCTGCCGACCGCGAAGCATATTAGTAGCGCCATCCATCGTATGCGATAACTTCAATTCTCCTTTTGGTTCTTTTATTACTTCACTTTCGGCTTCTTTACCTATTGGCCCCTTACTGATGGTGATACCCCCATCAACACAAAACAATGCGCCGGTTACAAACGAAGCTTCGTCAGATGCTAAAAACAAATACGCGTTAGCTACTTCTTCCACTGTCCCTCGTCTGCCCATTGGCGTAGCCGAAATCAACATTTGCTCATGCCTGGCTTTCATTGGCCCTGATTCCTTATGCGTCCATGCCGTATCTATAGCACCCGGACAAACACAATTTGCCCTGATACCATACTTTGCCTGTTCTGCTGCAACGCCCCTGGTAAAAGCATGCATCCAACCTTTGGTTCCACCATAAACCGAATTCTCGCCCAATCCAATTTTGCCTGCTTCAGAACCGGCAGAGACGATACAGCCCCTGTTTTTTTTCAATTCCGGTACAGCATAGCGGGTCATTAAAAAAGCAGAGCGGATGTTATTCTTTACCAAATAATCAAAAGCCTCAAGGGGATAGTTTTGTATTTCCTCCATCACCGGAAATACACCTGCATTATTAATTAGAATATCCAGCCTACCATAGGTATTGATGGCAAACTGCACACAATTCATGGCATTTTGTTCAATAGAAATATCGGCTATAAAAGGCGCAGCATCACCACCTTCGCTCATAATTTCTTTTACTACATCATGCACCGGATCTTCGGGGAAACCACTAACAATAACCTTAGCTCCTTCCCTTGAAAACTTTTTACAGATTGCCTCGCCAATACCGGTAGCGCCACCGGTTACAATTGCTACTTTATCCTGTAGTCTGTTCATACTAGTTTCAATTTATAAACCCAGAGGCAGAAATAGTTATGCCAGAATGATGGATACTGCCTGGCCGTAATTAGCAAACAGCGCCGGGTGGGTTGTAAAAAGAAATCCGGCAACTTGATTCAGTTATTGACTAAACCAAGTTGCCGGATTAAGTAGGTAAAAATCAGTAGTTATTTACCTGGAAGATGGTTCTACTTCATAAGAAACAGGTGCTGTAGCAGCCAGGTGTTGAGAAGCATACTTCTTCAGGAATTCTTTTTTTGAATCGCGGTAAGAAGATACAGCACCAAGCTTAGCTAAAATCCAGATATATATCCACGCCAGGTCTATTTGACCAGGTAAAAAACCGGCACGTGCACTTCCGGGATAAAGATGATGATTGTTATGCCATTCGCCGGCAAATAAGCCCGGTCTTGATTGATTAATGGAAAGATTGCTGCGGTCGAAATCAATGCCATCGACATGCTTTGTTTCACCCTTACCATGACCAGTATAATTAAAGGCACGTACACCTATAAACCAAAACATTGCTGCGCTAAACAACGTACAGGCAAGGGCATGTCCGCCTATAAAATAAAAAGCCGCGTACCAAAAAGCCCAGTTTAACAACCAAAGCCCAACCGTATAAAGCGGTGTAGCAATAGAACCCCATTTTTGGTATTGTTTGTACGTATTTCTTTGAACACCACTATTTTTTAAAAAATGGGCTGCCTTATTATAATCGGCTTCGCTAAGGTTTTTATTGATGCTTTGGTGATTTACATCAGATAACATGCAGTACATTAAACCACCCTGTGGATTGTAAGGATCACCGGGCTCATCGGACTTAACATGATGAACATGATGCGACACAACATAAATCTCTTCGGGAAAGGTGCGCAGTACAAGGTTTTGCGTAATAAACCGAAAGATGGGATGGCTGAATGTATAAGCATTATGCGTACAATAGCGGTGAAACCAGATGGTGCCATGTGTACCCATGATGATCATACTATAAACAATAAATGCAATTGCCATTTGCCAGGAAAAATATTGCGTGATAAACACGACAAAGAACGGAAGCATACAAGCCGCCATCAGCCAACTGATGAGTGATATCCAATTCTTTTTTGTCTTAAAAATATTTATACGGGAAAAGGCTTCAGCCCAAAGCTGCTTAGTAGTAGGAACGATCAATTCGCCTTTTTCATTTTGCCATCCATAGGAAGGTGTTTGTAGTACGTGATCTATAAATGCCATAAATAAATATAATTAGGAAACGCAAATAAAAAGGTTCTTTTTCAGAACCCATCAAATCTAACCAAATTAATGCCGGGCTTTTGAATTTACCAACCGATAAATCAATCTTTTACCTATTCGTTATCGTAATTTCCTACATGTAAAAAGAAAATGAGATTAATGAAAGCCAAACAGATAAAATAAACGGGCAAGATGAAGCGTGAAACCACAATTAAAATCCGGATGATTGTTACAATTTTTCCACATTACCTATGGCTCCTGGTTAGTGTAGTTCATCTCCATTTTTTCAAAATATATAGTTACGGCAATAGAAACGGTAAGGGTATTACTGACAGCTTCTGCTTTAGCGACGAGCTGCTTAACCAATTATTGAGAAAAGGAAAGTTTAGTCAGCAGCACAAGCTTGCTTTCGTTTAAACATATAGCCAAAGTATTTTCTTACTTCACTGCCTTTACAATCCCATATTTCCACAAACCTCTCTGAAGCGTTTTATATTGTTGATAAGCTGTTTCTACATTATTGCTTGCAAGACCTGATACCTTTCTGTTGAAAAGACGGTAAATGACTGCGGCAGGTTTACCTACGAAATAAGAACGGTAAAGTCGTTTGGCTGAAGGCATAATAGCTTTGCTGGCATCTTGTATTTCCACATCACGAAATCCAGCTTCAAGTGATTGCTGATAAAAATTCTCTCCGGTTTCAAAATCATTAATAGCCCATCCGTTAGCCCATGCTTTTACAGCTTCTCCCTCTTCGCTATTTAAGTTGTTTGTTTTAAAAAAATCAGCAACTATAAGCCGTCCGCCTTTTTTCAACACTCGAAAAGCTTCCTGTAAAAACTCCTTTTTGTTATTTGCGTGACAAACACTTTCGATAGCCCAAACCACATCGAAAGTTTCTGCAGGGTAGCCAGTATGCAAGTAATTTCTCTCTTCAAACTTTACTTGATTTGAAAGACCCGATTCTTTTGCAAAAGCGGTAGCCTTTCGCACCTGGCTTTCATTTAAACTGATGCCAGTTACAAAACATTTCCTGTCGCTGGCCAGCCACAGCGAAGAACCACCTACGCCGCAACCTGCGTCAAGTACAACATCGCCATCTTTTACAGAAGCCATATCAGCCAGCACTTTGTTGATGTTTAAAAGCGCTTCATGAAAATTTTTTGTTGAAGCATCCCAATAACCATAATGAAGTGAACGTGATCTCTGCAGGTTCCAAAACAGGCGGTAATGCACTTCGCTCAGGTCGTAGTAGCGGGCAATATCATGAGTGGTGAACATGGTTTGAAATTATAACAGGAAAGGGAGTATGACTATTTTCTTATAGCAAGCAAATCTAATGATTGCCTTATCGTCTTACTTAGGGCTTTATGGTTTATGCAGCTGCCGATGAAATCCATACAGGTAAAATATAAAACTCTCTAACTTGCTTAAATGAACAAAGCCTGCTTGTTATGCCTATGGTGGTTACATAGTTATTTAACGGTACAGGGTGATAACACACTCAACCAAAGGATGCAAGCTTTTGTTGAGCATAACAATACAATAAGCGACAGTTCTAAATCTACTTTTTTATATGGTGGTGTTGTAAGAGGCGATTCCACAAAAAAAGAACTGTCACTGGTATTTACCGCTGATGAATTTGGAGAAGGTTTACCCGTTATCATTCAAACATTAAAAGAACAAAAAGTAAAAGGGGGTTTCTTTTTTACAGGACGATTCTATCGAAACAAGGCTTTTAGTACTTCTATCCAACAATTAAAAAATGATGGTCATTATTTAGGTCCACATTCCGACCAGCATCTCTTGTATTGCGATTGGGCGAAGAGAGACAACCTGTTAGTAACAAAGGATAGTTTTAATAAGGACATGGCCAAAAACCTGAGTGCTATGAAAGCTGCAGGTTTGCCAATACAAACGCCGCATTATTTTATTCCTCCTTTTGAGTGGTGGAACGATTCAATAACTGCATGGAGCAAAGAGAAAGGACTAACACTTTTCAACTTCACACCAGGCATACGAACTAATGCTGATTATACTTATCCCGAAATGGGAGCAGCTTATAAAAGCAGTCAGTGGATAGTAGACTGGCTGAAAGGGTTGGCAACGATTAAACCTAATGGATTAAATGGTGCTGTGATTTTAATTCATGCCGGCACCGATGCGAGACGCAAGGATAAGTTCTATGATAGGTTGGAAGAACTAATTGACCATTTTAAAAGAAAGGGATATGGGTTTAAGAGGATTGATGAATTGTTGGAAAGTGAATGAATCTAATTACCAATCCAACCGGCATCTGCCAGGTAACTGAACAATGCTTTCAAGATCATAGATGCATGTTTAGGTTGAACGGTTGAATCATTCTTTCCTTCTCGTTTTGTAATAGTGGCGAGGTTTTATTGCTGGCATACCTTTTCAAATGTTTAAAAGATAAACCTAAGATATGCCTGTTAAACCCCACCCGGAAGATTACCCGAAAATGGCGAAAATTGTGGAGCGAAACATTTCTGCGTTATTTAACCGCAGGAAAGAAGAAGAAGAAAGAAAAACAAGAGAAGAAAGAATAGCTGATAAGGTAACAAAGTTTACAGGCAGTATGTTTTTTGTCTACCTGCATCTTACCCTATTTGGTATCTGGATCATCTGGAATATTGGTTGGCTGGGATTTAAAGCGTTCGATCCGTCTTTTGTTGTGTTGGCAATGTTTGCATCCGTAGAAGCTATCTTTCTTTCCACATTTGTTTTAATTAGCCAGAACCGCATGAACATACAAGCAGACAAAAGAGCGGAGCTGGACCTGCAGGTAAGCTTATTAGCTGAGCATGAAATAACAAAGCTGGTGACACTCGTTTCGGCCATAGCAAAAAAGATGGACATTACAGAAGCAAACGATAAAGAGATAGAAGAGTTAGCTAGAGACATACATCCGGAGAAGGTGATGGATACGATGGAGAAATTGAAGAAAGATTAAGTACTCAGCTTTATAATTTATTTAGTCTTTCATAAATTTTTCTAAACTTTTTAAATTCTGAAAGAATCATCCATTGCAGTACGCTCTCAGTGAGAGTTCTTCATCAATTGTATTATCCAAAATAATAATTACAATCCTAACCTCGCACTTATCTCCAGCATCTTATCCAAACTTTTTTTCGCCTGTACCCTCAATCCTTCATCCATCAGCAATTCGGGTTGCTCATACTGCATGCACAAATAAACCTTTTCCAAAGTATTCCGCTTCATGTGAGGACAATCGTTACAAGCACAGGAATTATCAGGCGGTGCCGGAATAAAGGTCTTGTCAGGAGCTTGCTTAACCATCTGGTGCAATATGCCGGCCTCTGTTGCCACTATAAATTCTTTGGCGGGGTTATTCTTCGCGTAAGAGAGCAACTGCGTTGTAGAGCCTACAAAATCGCTTATGCGCAAAATAGGTTCTTCACATTCAGGATGAGAGATCAGTTTTGCATTCGGGTGGCGCACTTTCAACCGTGTGATTTTTTCCAGGCTGAATATCTCATGCACCATGCAGGCGCCATTCCACAGCAGCATATTTCTGCCGGTAGTGCGGTTTATCCATCCACCCAGGTTTTTATCAGGTGCAAAAATGATAGGCTGCTCCGGCGGAAAACTTTCTACAATCGCTTTTGCATTGCTTGATGTACAAATCACATCCGTCAAAGCTTTAATACCTGCGCTGCAGTTAATGTAAGAGATCACCACATGATCGGGATGCTGCTCTTTAAACTTTTTAAACAACGGCGGCGGGCAACTTTCACTTAAAGAGCAACCCGCCTTCAGGTCCGGGATCACTACCTTCTTTGTTGGGTTTAATATCTTGGCCGTCTCCGCCATAAAGTGCACACCGGCAAAGACGATCATATCGGCACTGGTTTTAACTGCCTGCTGTGCCAGGCCTAAACTATCGCCAATATAATCGGCTATATCCTGTATGTCGGGTTCCTGGTACAGGTGCGCCAGTATAATCGCATTCTTTTCTTTCTTCAGTCTTTCAATCTCTGCAAAAAGGTCAAGCGTGGGATCAATGCTCACATCTAAAAACCCTTTTTCCTGCACTTCATTTTTCGCTATCAACAATTGTTGCTGCATATAGTAATATATAATACTTCTATTTTTTTATAATAAACCTATTACTATTATGGGTGTGAATTGGGGGATAACTTATTTTAAGAGTTAACTCTTATTACTTTTATTACACTTATCCACAGCTATTAGATAGTAATACACAACAAATTTAGTGAGGATAGCAGATTGTAGCTGATATTAACAGAACTGTGAATTACTTGTGCTTCACAAATATTTCTATCATCTGCTATTTTCACTATGTGAATTCAGTAGGGATAAACCGGCACTCATTAACACCATCCGGCACCAACCATTTCAAAAGATTAGTTATGTTCCAAAACTCCACCGCCACTGCACAAATCCGTCATCTTTATTAACAGGAAAGGAGGGTTATACACAGCCTGTTTTTATGGTTTATAAAGTCTTACAAGGCAGGATAAGAACGGCAAGAGTTAGTTACTTATAAGAAGGTAGTAGATTTATCCCTGTTAGACAGATGAAACAAGTTTAACATAGTTCCTCCCATCTGTTTTACAAGCGAAGCCGCAGGCTATATACTATTATAGTATAAAAGGGGCCTATCACCATGGTAAAGAACCTGGAGCTTGTAAATACAAGGGAAGAGGTTTATAATTTGGGTGGTTAACAGGTGTCCAATACCAATAAGCGCTTCTAATTAACCCCTGATAACTCATTAACTTTTATATTACTCACTTCACCGAAAAGCCCGCCCCACAGCCGTTTGCTACATTTTGTGTATAAAGCTAATTCCCCTATTTTCGCCATCCTTTAAAACAGAACTTCATTACGATATGTCATTTATCCAGAAAATCAGAGACAAATATGCCCGTGTATCGGTAATTGCTATTGCAATAGCGCTTTTAGGATTTATACTAATGGATGCTTTAGCAGGCAAGGGCAGCGGCGGCGACAGGGAAACGACCATTGGTAAGATCAATGGAAAAGAAATTGAAGCCGACGCATTTACCCGTCGTGTAAATGAAATTTCGAAACGCCAGGGACAACAGGGCCAGGGCGAGATAGGCACTGAGCAAGCGGTAAACGGACTGTGGCAGCAGGAAATAAGCGATGCTGTTATGGGAGAACAATACAAGGAGTTAGGATTGACAATAACCACCAAAGAACTTGACCAACTATTGTTTGGACAGAACCCGCCACAGGAATTTCGCCAGGCTTTTAGCAACCCGCAAACTCCCGACCAATGGGATCCGGGTGCTGTGCGCCAGCAATTCAACAGTATTAAAAAAACCGGTACCCCAGAGCAGAAACAACAATTGAATGAGTTGTTGGAGTACCTGGAAAAGCAAGCCTTATTAAATAAGTACAATGCCTTACTTACGGGTTCTGTTTACATTCCAAAATGGTTTTTAGACAAGCGCAATATTGATAACAGCCAGATGGCGAATGCCGCTTTTGTTTCCGTTCCTTATACTTCTATTGCCGATAGCACGGTAAAAGTTACCGATGCAGAAATCAATGATTATGTAAAAGCGCATCAAAAAGATTATGAGCTGAAAGAAGAAAGCCGTTCTATCTCTTATGTGCAATTCAGCGCTAACGCATCTGCTGCCGACAGCGCAAAAGTGAGAAGTGATTTAATGGCGATTAGAGATTCTTTCCAGGCCACAAATAATGTAAAAGAATTTTTAATCGCAAACCGGAGCCAGGCGCAATATAGCGATACCTGGATTTCGGAAAACGACCTCACGCTTCAAAATAAGGACTCGATTTTTAAAACACCAACAGGTGTAGTAGGCGGTCCGTTTACTGAACCCGGGGTGATGCTTTTATCAAAAATTCTGGCTACAAAAACACAACCCGATACAGCTAAGGTTCGCCACATATTAATTGCCACTGCAACCCAGGATCCACAAACAGGCCAGTTTATACCTACACGGGATACTGTGTTGGCTAAGAAAACAGCCGACAGTATACAAAAAGCAATTGCAGGCGGCGCCAACTTCGATAGTGTTATGGTAAAGCTATCCGAAGATCCAAGTAAGGCAATAAATAAAGGTGTATTCGACAGCATAACCCGCAATGCACGACTGGTACCTGAGTTTAAAGAGTTTGCATTAAATAATCCTGTTGGCTATAAAGGTGTGGTTAAAACCGAATTTGGTTACCACTACATGGAAGTACTCAATCAAAGGGGCTCTTCACCTGTGTATAAATTAGCTTTTTTCGTTTTGCCAATTGAAGCCAGTTCCGAAACGGTTTCCCAGGCCAACAATGATGCTACCCTGTTCGCCGGTAACGCAAAAGATGAAAAGTCGTTCAACGACTATTTTGAAAAGAACCTGAAAGCAAAAGGAATGACGAAAGGGATTGCCAGCAATCTTCACGCAATGGATTTTAACCTGACAGGTATAACCGGTTCGTCCCGCGAATTAATTAAAGAAGTTTTTACGGCCGATAAGGGTGATGTAATTGACCCCAAGCTTATCAATAATAATTATGTTGTTGCCGTGGTGACCGATGTTGAAAAAGCAGGCTTGCCTTCAGCTAATTCTGTACGTGCTATGGTAGAACCTGTTCTTCGCAATAAAAAGAAGGCGGACCAGATCAAAAGCCAGATGGGCAAAATCACTGATTTGAATGCTGTAGCTGCTAAATTTAACCAACAGGTGCAACCGGCCGACAGTGTACGCTTTAGCGGTGGCGGTGCCTTAGGTTACGAAACTAAAGTTTTAGGGGCCATTTTTAACCCGGCTAATAAAGGTAAAGTTTGCCCGGAGGGAATTGCCGGACAAGCAGGTGTGTATGCCATTCGTGTTGATGCCACCTTTACGGGTGCTGTTGAAAATGCGGATATCGAAAACCAACGTAAGATGTTGGAAATGCAAGGCCGCCAGCAGTTTCGCTCGCCAGTGGAGGTACTGCAGAAAAAAGCAGAGATTAAAGATTACAGGGCAAAATTTTATTAAGACACCCCTGCCTCAAAAGGAGTTATGGGTCATTATACTTTAAAGGCCGCTCACATGTGAGCGGCCTTTCATTGTGTTCGTTGTGATCCGTGTTTTC
>JAQBNG010000252.1 GCA_028288675.1 Flavisolibacter sp.
CATCAATTACATAACAACGACCAATTTCCTTTCTTAAACAATCAAACTCGTATTGATGAAACTCAACTTCAAATACTTCCTTAATTAATTCGAACCTTGTTAAAGCACCCATATCACCAACTCTGCAAAAGGTTACTAAGTCATTGAGAATTTGATTGTCAACTTGTTTCATACATTTCAATTAATAGATAACATTTTTCTCTGTTCAATAAAATTACCAACCGTACAAGAGTGCGACGCAACAGACGCTCAATAGTAGCACTGGCTTCTGGTACATAAAAATTTCTGTTGGCCTGGTGGGGCTCGAACCCACAACCCGAAGATTAAGAATCTCCTACTCTGCCAATTGAGCTACAAGCCAGTGAATGATTGGTGAGATTCAAATTCATTCTCCTCCCACCAATCCTATTTAGAAATCATTGCACTACTTTATTAGCACAACTCGAACTTGCAAACGCATGTGGCTTTGCCCTGAAAGCGAAACCCATTCCCATGATATAACCCATCGCTTCTTTCAATGCATCATTGCTTTTGAAAGCAGGATTGGTATTGATGTCGGCATGCACTTCCATATCTACACCATAAAGTGTAAACAGGTTACACAGGCTATAGGCCACCTCAATACTCATTGCCACTTCGGTTAACATCCGTTGCTTAATGCTCATCTTCATAGTAGCGGTTTGGTTATGTATGTACATAAATCCACCACGACCTTTCCGGATGAATACGATCACCGTTGCAAACTCGGTTTCAACCCCTTTTACCTGGCTGTCTGTACCAATACAAACCTTCAGTTGATGCCCTGCTTCCTTTTCTCTTACTATCACACTCCGAACTTCATCTTCCATTGAATGTTTGATTCTTGTACCATCAAGCTTCCGCCATTTTCGTTGCTGTTCCATTGGTCAGGCTCTCCATCCCTGCCCCGGCAGAGAGTTTAAATTGTTATTAATTTTCTATTAGCTCTCTCTTGTGAAATCCCACCACTTCAATCTTATTTGACACCTGTTCTTTTTCATGCTGATTGGCTATTTCCGCAATCGTCATTGGCTTAATTATCGTTGTATTAAAACCAAAATGATTGCTAAGCTTTTGCGCCTTGTCAACACCCAGTTTACCAAACTCATACTTCGCAACCAGGCGACCTTTACGCATTAGTGCACCATCCACCATTGTCAGCGAACTATTGAACGTGCAGATCAATTGCACATTCAGAAAATCGGCTAACAAGCCATCCGAAATATTCAACAGGTTCGATACCGATGAACTACCGGTTGTTGTTCTTCGATCCATGATGATGTTCTCCGCATCTTCAATAATTACTACTGTGTTTGGGTTATCGATCAGTAACTGTATGAACTCCGGGTTCATTAAATTACCAGCAACACTCGGCGATAAAAACAACACCCTTTTTTTGATCTTCCCGATCAGGTAACGCAGGTAAGTTGTTTTACCGGTTCCCGGTAATCCATGCAGTAATACAATCCCTTTGTCCTTCTTCTGGTTCAGCCGCTTCTGTATCACCGCATCAACTTCTTTAAAATCATCCTCATAAAAAAGACCGATATCAAGCTTTGTCTTTTTAATTTCCATTGGCTTTAATTCCAACCCATATCCACCATCTACAATAAGGTTGATCTCCAGTGGTTCCCGTCTTTTCTTCTCTTTAAACTTGCTCATCAAAAGCGTACAACTTTCTAAAAAGTCAACGCTGTTTCCATCATGCAATATTTCGCAATAATGCTTCAGTTCAACCAGGCAATTATTCTTCATGATGAAGATGGTCTCATCAAACCTGTACTTCTTTTTCTTTTTATCGTACCACCTGTACTGGTGCTCCGAAGCAATGAGTTCTGCAAACATCGCCTTGAATGCGAGGTATGCTTTTTCTCCATCCAGGTCATTAATAAAATGCACGCTGGGCAGCCGATTGAACTGGTACAGGTATAGCGATTTACTGTTCAAAAAACGTTTGGCAAAGACCGAATTGGCGTCCAGCGTTTTTTGAGTATTTAAGTTGTCCATAAATAAATTTGAAATAGTGATTCAATAAATTGTGTCTGCTAAAAGTGCAGTACTATTTCATTACATGAATACGCATGACTAAGTGTTTTAAGTGGACGAAGCAAGAGTCGAACTTGCACTGTCGGTTCTTCAAACCGCTGCTCTACCATTGGAGCTATTCGTCCGTTGTTTTCTACTTTTGTTACCAAGCTAAGTGCTACTATTAAACCCGGTTGCGTCGCACTCTTGTACGTTCTTATCGCTACGCAACAACTGCCGTCAATCATCCATCAATTGTCATCTCACAAAGCGGAAACAGAATGATTCGAACATTCATTCGTCGCTTAACAAACGACCGTTCTGCCATTGAACTATGTTTCCATTGTTGGCCCGGTGAGATTCGAACTCACAACTCCCGGTTTAAAAGACCGGTACTCTAACCATTGAGCTACAAGCCAGTATATGTCTGAACCATGATTTGGGTGGATTTAATTGATTCACAGGATACCGATTTCGACCTCTACTAAATTCTTATAATCCACCCAAGTCATGGTTCAGATAGTTGGCCTAGAATGATTCGAACATTCATCTCTGCGTTCGTAGCGCAGTATTCTTGTCCATTGAACTATAAGCCAATGTTTGTTTAGGAAAGCTGCGCCGCTGCATCTCACGGCTACAGCATATTCCCTCCTTTCTGCACCTGTAATTTTATTCTTTTGCTTCTGCTCTTTTCCTTATTTGGTTCAGCAGCCAATGAAGCACAAACACCACAATTAAAAATTTCATCATTTATATTTTGTCCAGGCTTAAAAGCAAAACCCGGTCGTTATTAATTCGACCGGGTTTTGCTCTTGCGCTGAATGCTTTACGCATTTACGTTTGGACAAGTTCCGGCCGATGTTCTTTATCATTTTTATCAAAGCGAATTGCAAAGGAGTCGTTCCGCATGGGACGTACAATGCCTGTTGAGGGTAGTAAATTCAAATACCCAGTCGCTTGTTGATAAGTATGTTTTGTTGCTTTTTGTCTGATCATATTTTTAAATAGTTTATTATTTCTTTCATGCCCATTTGCATGACAAAACTTGATTTTGTTATTCATCTTTTATTCTGCTGCTTGAGGCAAAATAAAAAGCCCCGCTGTTTGAGCGGGGCGTATAAAAAGTTTTGTTTCTGATTTTTAAACTCTCGTTGTGCATGCCCCGCAAAAAGTAAAATCCACTATCGGACTAAACCTTTTTATTGTTTCAATATGTAATTGATTGCGTTGCATGATTTAAGATTATTTTCATTGAAAAGATGAAACTATTTTTTTCACATGAACAA
>JAQBNG010000211.1 GCA_028288675.1 Flavisolibacter sp.
ATAAATTCATATAACCGATAGTTGATGTAGAATGCACACTGCGGTAGTTCTTCTCTTATCCTAAGCATCGTTGCTTCAATCTTTTCTTTTGGATCCACCGAAATAAACAGTTTTTTTAAATCGCTTAAAGGGTGCATGCCCACCAAACCTTCAAGGGTAATATTGGTGCCTACCAGGTGAAGCAATTCCAAACCTTTTAATTGGGTTAGGTAAGTAACACAGTCGTCGTATAGCTCCGTGCAGCCCTTTAGCCGTAGCTCGCCTAAATGCTCCAGACGGGTAAGATGTTCAACAGTTTTGCTGGTAATATAGGCATCGTCAAGATCAAGCATATTAATGGAGCTAATGCGGGTTACTACAAAACCAATCTCTTCATCTGTAATGTCACTCGAGCGAAAGGACAAACGATCTCTATGCTTAGGAATATTTTCCGGAGCCGGGGGATTATTAAAATACTTCGCCCAAAAGGCTTTTTCGGCTTTGTTCCATTTTAGCTGATTTGTGTAGGATAAATTATTTATGGGCATTTCCCTTTGCTTCTTTTTCCTAGCCATTTTTGTTCATTTAGCTCTCCAGCTATTTTGTAATTATATCAAACCAATCTGAGTTAGTGTTTCCTCTGACAGCTTGCAACTCTTCTGGACTAAGTCCTGACAAAAATGATTTATAAGCTATCAGATATTTAGATGATGCCATTCCGGAACAATAAGCATTAAAAACATGGGAACTATAAGGTTTTGCCAGTGTAGTAATATTATTAACACATGGCAAGAGTTTGCTCCAGTTAGTTGCCACCATACCCCTAACTTCATTCCAAACAGAACAGCTTACCCTTTGTCCGGCAACCAGCATCCTGTTGCTTTCTAAAATTACCACATCGATATACTTACTATTATCATTTTTATAAGCTGCCGCTTTATCTGTATAGGTTCTTTTAGCCAAACCTAATTCTGTAGAGGCTCTGCTGGCACTATTAGTGGCATCAGCAATTTTGGCGTCATACACCAGTCTTATCTTTGCCACTTCAAGTTCTTGTTTTTTTGGGAGGTTAGCTGTAAGTTTCAGTATATCATCTTTCAATTGAATGTTCGTTATCTCAATTTGAGAAAGTTTTGATTTTACAGTGGCATTATACTGCAGAATATTTTTATTCAGTTCGGTTATTTGATTAAGTAACTGCTGTTGTTCATTAAGGAAGGTTGCTTTTTCTGCTTCTGTAATAGCCGGCTTTTTCAAATCCGCATCTACTTTACTTTTTTGTTTTTTGAGTTCCCCGATCTTAGTTTCTATAGGAGCGAGATATTCCTTTTGTTCATCCAGAATTACTTGTTTTCTTTTCTCATTTGCGTCAATGTCGGCGGCCATTTTATTTTGTCCTTCCTCTATTACATTTCTTATTTGTTCGCGGACAGTTTGGGCTTCTGCTTCAAATTCTTTTTTAAGGCGAGATATTTTTGCTTTCCCAATCGTTATTTTATCATCTGCTATAAGAATAGCAGAAGCATAATTCATTAACGATTCTATCCATTGATTCTGTTTGTTTTTTCCTTCCGAAAAAACACTTGTTTCATAATTCTTACTATGACTTGTAATGCTGGTGCAGAGCGTTTCGTTTTCTTTTTCCAATTTAGCAATGTCGTCTTTCTTCTTTGCTATCCCGTTATCTCCTTTTTCTATATTCTGCAATTGAACTTTCTTCATAGCTATTGCTTCAGCAAACTTTTTCCTGGTTGTCTCAAGCTCAGATGTAGTGGCGGGAATAGCATAACCCTTAACATCGCCAAGATGTTTTTCAAAATTTTCACCCCTTTTTTCAAATTCAGATTTCCACCCGTTACACTGGCTACATCTTGCTCCGACTTTCATATCTCCTATAATATTGTCCCTTTCTTTGTATAAGCCGTCGATATCATCGCTTATTTTTTTTGTTCTTTTTTTAAGTGCCTCTTCTAGTCCAATTAAATCATTATTATACTTTACGATTGTCTCCTTATTAGATTCTATTCGTTTAGATATAGATTCTACTGAAGTGACAGCGCCAATACCAGCAGTTTGAGAATAAGAAAAAATGGCAAAGACATTAAAAGGTATGATAATTAAAAGTGTCTTTAAACTCATGTTACTATTATTAAAAAAACTTTAGTTTCCAAAAGGATCATCTTCTGCTTTCTATAGAGCCTGCAAATGCAATGATGTGCTTTTAATTTTCTTTTCGTTTGTTCCATCTTTATTTAAGAAGGGATAATTTATAGAATTGGCATACGACTTTTCATCGCTACTTTTACAATTGATTGCTTCGATTTTTTGCTTAACTATTTCAGAAGTTAGATAAATAGTTAGTGTACACGCTGTATTGCAATCCGTCATGCAACTCGCTCCGAGTTCATATAATTTACAAAAAATTTGATTTGTTGTTTGGATTAATATATGTCTATTAAACACTGCCTTAAAATATAACAACTTGTCTTCAGAAGTAATTTTAATTGCCAAACGGATCATCCTCGGCTTTATATAATTGTGCTAAATGGTTCAAGGCTTTTTTGATCTTTTCGAAATTACTTGGATCCGAACTAAGGAATGGGAAATAAATTCTTTTAATTGATCCATAATCTTTAATAGTTGAATTGAGACTATAACAATGTGCTTCATTGCTTTCGATACCGTAATCCCTAAAATAAGATTCCGTAGTCCATTTTTTATTTTTCTGTGTGGATACAGCGTTTACTAGAGCTATTTCAACGTATCCGATGGCACCAGACTTACCAGAACTTGCAAGATTTTGTACACTTACAATGTGAGCTGGATTTAGTTTATATAGTATCCTCTTTTCATAGTAATCGCAAGGATAAATTCTCACTGTTTGATAAGTATAAGTGTTGCCATTAGCACGCTGTCGCAATTCTTCCTTCATACGGCTAGCGTTCTTTCCATAATTGCTATATTGATATTCAACAGTAACATTATCATTATCTAAATAGATTGTATTATCTGCAGACCAAAAGTATTGTCTATCGTCACCTTCCCATGGGTTCCAAGTTGCCTCCTGTCCATCAGTCTCCTTTATTTTTTTGTTCAAGTAGTTAATTGTTTCTCCTTTAGTCAGGGTTGCTTTTTCTTGAGAAAACGAATTTGAATAGTATATTACCATCAATGTAATAAGTACTGTTTTTTTCATTTGTTGATTCTTTATTTGTGTTGATTAATAAATGTTTTCGGCGTTCCATTTTC
>JAQBNG010000228.1 GCA_028288675.1 Flavisolibacter sp.
TTAAATACAATCAGTCGTTGTTGCTCTTCGCAACTAATTGATGATTCAATAAACATTATCGCCATCGCTGATAGCTTGCTGGCAGAAACTCATTTAGCAGATGTAAAGGTGCCTGCCCGGCATTACCTTTTCAAATTTGCTCCTATCTCGGAAAGGGTCCTAGAAGCATGTCGATAAACTGAATTGATAACTGCAATTTGTAACGCTTGATTAAACTATTCAAGTTTAGTACAACTCAAACAATGAGAGCAGGTAAAACAAGATTTTACTATTCTTTAATGCTAAAGGACTGCTAGCCTAAACCAGCACCAACGGCTAATTATCCTTTTAACATTCTCGGCTGATTAAAGGCTGGTCGTGCCGACTAGACTTCACATGGCAGTTAACGAAATGTCTTTACCTTACCTCAAACGTAACCACCCGGCTTCCTGAAGTGCCCGAGGAATTAACACCTTCTACACGAACTGCATAACTTCCTGGCACATCAGAAGTGTAAAAACTAATGATCTTTTTGACATGCCCTTCAGTATTAACGTTAGGCATCCAGAGCAATACATTTCTGGTATCGGGTTCCCGGCTATCTGATTGTTTCTGGGTATCGTAAGATGGACTATAAAATTCACGTTTTACCTGTAACCCACTGTACTCAAGAAGAAGTACCCAAGGGTCTAGCTCAAAGTCTGTTAAGTCACCATTATAGGTTGAATAACTAACAATACCATTGTTTACGATATTACCCCAAAAATATTTGCGGGCCACAACATCAATTTTTTTAACCTTTAGAGGGTCATAAGCAATCAGCTTATTCAAATTGAAAATCGGCACTCCATCAAAAAGAACCAGGGGAAACGAATCGAAACGAGAGCGATAAGGAAGATTTAGCATCTTATAGTAAAACGTGTCTTTTTCTTTATACAAATTTACTTCTGCTATAAACTCTCGCATCACCTCCTCCATGGTCGGAAAGCGGGTATATTCCTCTAATAAATATCGTTTATCAGGCGTACCGTAAAAGGTAGAAGTACCCTTTTGTGGTGCCGTAAATTGATGCTGCTTTGGTGTGGTAATAGAAGCCGCTACTTTCATGTTGAAATGCCGGTTACTTAATTGCTCTCCCCATTTTTTGGACAAACTAAATTGAAGCAGGTTGCCTGACGGATAGTTTTCAGAATAAGGTTTTAGTAAGTCTATTCTTAGCGTGCTATCGGCCTTGTGTGGTTGTACAATTAATTCAACAGGGCCATAAATGTTTTTAGGCACAAAAATTAATAGTCCATCCTTACCACTTATTGCATTTCCTGCATAGAAGTTTTCACCCGGTGCCGACAGGAAGCAAAGCACACCCGGCACAGGCTTTCCAGACTGTCTATTTACAACTCTTCCAGTAATGATTTGGCCTTCGTATTCGGGAAGGAATTTAAACTGAGCTTTTACGTTGGTTACTATACTATCTTCTCTAAAACGCCGCCATCCATGTGTGAGCATTAAGTTGTCCGTTGCCATACTAACTTCCTGTCCCTCATTTTCTAAATAGTAGTCAGCAAATTCGATTGACCCTTTTAGTTCCGACAGTAACCAAAAGGTGCTTTCTATTTTAGGCTGCCTGCCTCTTTCAAGGGAATCCAAAAGAAAAACAGACAAAGATAAATTTGTTGGAAGGCTATCTTTTTCGTTGCTATTTGTTAATAAGTTTAGGTTAACCTTAGATCGCACTCCATATTCCTTCTTGTCACTTGTCAAATCAAGTTGTAGTTTTTGAAGAGGCTTTTTAAAATAGAGTCGTTCACAAACTGGATGGCCTGTTGCATCAAAAAACGTAAACGTGGTTATTCCCTCACCAGTATTTTTCTTATCGATAACCCATTCAGCCTTTCCATTAATTATTGTTTTACTAGATGATATTTTTATTTCCCCCCTCGCAGATGCCAGCAAGAATATTTTTTCAGCCCCAGTTTTGTTAGTTGCAATATTGATTTGAAGCTGCTCTTTGTTTAAATCAGTTAGTCGCATTACATAGCCTTCTGCGTAAACATTGGGAAGGGAGGCTGTAATCATCTTGCCATTACCCAAACGAAAAACAGCCTTATAGGTTGCGTCTTTTTGCGGAGTGAAAACAAAACTTCCAATACCAAACTTCAAAGGGCGAAAATGTGCTACAGTATCTGAACTGTCTTTGATAACAGTGCCAATGCCATCAACTCCTTCTCCGTATTGATTCACTAATTGAAATCCAACTTTTGATGGCATACCATCAACCAGATTTCCGCCTTCAGGAAAAAACTGCACAGTATAGGTTTCTTTTACTTGGAGTGATTGCCAATCTGGTCTTTTTGCAGTATTGACTATTTGAATTGGTGTTTGAAAGTAAAGCGAAACATCAAAATTTTTCATCCAGGCTGTATAGGCCCTTAATGTATACATCCCCGAACTCAAAGAAGCAGGAAGAACAAATGAGCCGTCACCCAGTCCATGCTCAAGTGCAATCATTGCCTGCAATGCAGGTTTGTTTTTGCCACCGAGCAGTTCAATGTAGGCCACTTTACTAAGGTCAATGGCTTTATGCGTACCCGCTTCTACCACATAACTTTTAAACCATAATGTTTCACCGGTGAGGTAGAAAGTTTTATCCGTGTGTACAAATACTTTCTCCCGAACAACGCTTGTCCTATTGCTTGTAAAAGCTGCCCGCAAGCTATCTAATACGCCTGCCTGGCTCCTGGCAAAGTGGGAAGTCAATATAAAAAAAGTTAAACAGACTAACCGCATTTTATTGGAGAAAACATCAGAAGTAAATTTGATTGTAGAACTCATTGTATCCTTTTACCAAAATGAAGGTTTTTGATTTTTGCCACCTCGTCGCGTACAGTCAAGACAATCCTTCTTTGCGATCATTAATCCATCCGGAGTCACAAAATACCAGGGCTGAAAGGTGGTGTCAGGGTAATTCCAGATGAGAAAATTTGATGGGTTTTGGCCAATGGTCATTGCCTGGCAAGCTTCAGGAGGAGGAGAGCCATCCCAGTTGATTAAATCTAAATGCGTAATGAACAAGCGCTTTTCCTGCACAGCACAAGCCGACACATATCCAATCACTGGTTCCTCGGGATTAGAAATATTATGCAGGTTACTTTTTAACTGGCCTGGCTGTGCGTCAAACAGCGTTCCCAATTGTTGCGTATTGGTTTGCAAAATTTCCCAGTAAGCATAGGCATCTTCGGTAAGGGCATATTGTTTTACCAATACGCTATATCTAATGCCCATCTTCTCTGAATTATTGGGAATAACAGCAATTTGAAATCGGTCGATTACGTCCTGGGTTAACCGCACCGAATTAGCAAGAGAGATTTCTGTAGACGGCCCACTCATCCAACAATCGCTCGTTTGTGTTATTTGATCTTTAATAAAGATTAGCCCGTTGGATATACCCAAACCAAAATTGGCCCTCAGGAAGGAACTGTACTGCCATGTCTCTATAAAGTCCCAGCGATAATAGCGGGCTTTGTTTAATGGGTCATGCGTACTTACATAAATAGCAACACCATTGTTCTGTACCCAGGTAAGGCTGTCAATAGTAGGCGTTTGCTTTACAGAAACAAAATCAGAAAGATAAATTTCCCCATCAACCGTTCTTATTTTTAAACGATAAAGTTGGGCTGCATTTAAAGTTAAATGATCAATGCTATAGGTGCCGGATGGTCCCTCTTGTAGTGAATACGTTGTCCCGCCTTGCGCTTCAATTTGAATAGCTGCAGAAAGTTCGGGACTGGTTTGAAATGTATCCGTTAAGTTTCTTGTTTTAGACAGGAGAATAGTTGTTTTTGAGTCCGGCAGTGTATTGATAACTCCATCTACTAAAAGATAATGATTAGCAGCTTTTATGGCCGGTGGCTCATATACTTGTTTGCATCCTGCAAGCAGCAACAACAACATAAGAAAACTGTTTTTCATCAACATCAACATCAACATAGTTTTAAAAGCGAATATTATACGTAACAAATGGGATAAGTGTTCCAAATATGGAAAGCTTGTAGCCTTTTATAAAACCGTTTTCTTCGATAAAATAAATTGAGTACACATTTTTTCTCCCGGTAAGATTATACACCCCAAATGACCATGAATTGTGGATAGCCTGGTTTTTTTTGTGGTTGCCTTCAATCATAAAAGAAAAATCTGCTCTAAAATAATCTGGTGTGCGGAACTGGTTACGTTCCGAATAATACACCCGCTGCGCCCCACCTAAGTTAAAAATAGCCAATGGTAATGTTATAGGACGCCCGGTGCTATAACTGACTCCTAAAGACATACTGTACCGGTGCGAAAATTTATAATTTCCTGTGAAGTTGGAATTATGCGGCTTGTCAAAATTAGCCGGGTAAAATTTGCCGCTGTTAACCGTTTCACCCGCCAGTACATCATTCGATCGCAGTTGCACTTTGGAATAGGTATAGCTTACCCACCCGGTTAGTTTGCCTGATGATTTCTTAACCAGGAGTTCAGCCCCATAAGCTTTTCCCCTGGTTGCAATCAGGTCGGTTTCAATGTGAGGATTCAAAAGCAATGTAGCGCCGCTTTTAAAATCCAGGTAATTTTTAGATCGCTTGTAATAAACTTCCAAAGATGTCTCAATAGTATTTGCCCTAAAATTTTTATAAAGGCCAACCGAAAATTGATTTCCTAATTGCGGCTTTATATAGGCATCACTTAGCTTCCACACGTCTGTTGGTGAAATGGAATTAGTGTTGGAAAGTGTGTGTATGTATTGGGTCATTGTATTGAAGCTTAGCTTAACCGAAGCACTTTCGGATAATGTGTAACGCAGCGATATTCTATACTCCGGATTACTGTAAGTTTTAATGACTTTGCCACCTTGATAATGCAGTGTATCCAGCATTGAATTTTTGCTTCTTGGTACGCCAGCCAGGTAAGTGTATTGATCGTGAGGGCCCAAATAACTAAAAACAGAATAACGCAACCCAGCATGAATAGAGAGTTTATCCGTAACAGTAATTTCGTCGCCGAAATACAAAGCACTCTTTAAAGCCTGTTCTGTACCTAGTTGCTCTGGAATTATTAACGACTGCGGCCCAACTGCATTAAAGGAGCCGGGTTGTAGTTTATAATAAACTGC
>JAQBNG010000246.1 GCA_028288675.1 Flavisolibacter sp.
GGCGGTAATTTCTAATCCGGGAATTTTACTTTGTAAAAGCTGCTGAGGTGTAGAAATCAATCCTTGATTAAAGTCTTTAGCTTGAATTGAACTAACAGAACCAGTTAAATCTCTTCGCCTTGCCGTACCATATCCAATTACCACTACTTCAGATAAGCCAGCATCACTGCTTTGAAGAGACGTGTCAAAAGAAGATCTTCCGGCAACCTGCATTTCCATACCTGTAAACCCCACTGAAGAAAAAACCAGCGTACCATTCTCAGGAGCACTTAAAGTGTACCTGCCATCTGCATTTGTTTGTGTAGCAGTGTTTGTACCTTTAACCGTAACAGTAACGCCGGGAATACCTCTACCTGTTGCATCGGCTACTGTGCCGGTAATGGTCCGGTTTTGAGCTAGCAGATGTGTAAATGGTACAATAAGTAAAATAAGCACACAAATAGTGGCTTTAAGTAGATTCATTTTTCGCATAGCAGCATTAATTTAGAAGATTGAGGGGGTTAAATTAACTTTTTTTTCAGAATCAAGAAGTTTTTTTGCCGTTTAGTTTTTCACATTCATCAATTGTTTAGCAAGTAAATAGAGATTTTGGAAAAAATAAAACAAAATGTCGAAGTCCGTAGGTGCAAACAAGAACTGTTGGGCAAAAGTGTTTCAACAAACTTTATTAATTAGCTTGACAAGTTGTTATGAACCCTGGATACAGCTACCAAATAAGTAGATATACAAACGCGGTCGGTCACGTAGCAAGAAAGCGATTGTCGCCTTAACATATTTTTTCCAATACTTATTTTTCATCAGGTTACATTTGTATCTACATTTTACAAGTGACTACAACATCACATACCAAGCATTTAATTTTTCACTCCTTACATGGCATTGCTATGTATGCAGTATGCTTTGACCTTTTTCATTATTTAGCCCCGCGACGTTTCTGATAGGACGAGCCTTTAACCACGGCCCCTATCAGTGAAATGCTCCCCACTCCCATATTGGTACAAGATTGGTTACCTCTTACTTCTCTTAATTTTTACAACCGTGAATCAGGATATTATCATCAGGGTGGCAACTGACAAGGACCAGAGATACGCTACTATTATTACTGCTGAAATGGAAGCCTCTGCAAATGCCCGCGGCACCGGTATCGCCAAACGGTCGCCGGAATACGTTGCCCAAAAAATGTTGGAAGGAAAGGCTGTTATTGCGCTGACTCAAAACGAAGAATGGGTTGGCTTTTGTTACATTGAAACCTGGGAAGGTGAGTACGTAGCAAACTCCGGATTAATAGTAGCTCCACAGTTCCGGAAAAGTGGGGTTGCCAAATCCATTAAAGAAAAAGTGTTTCAATTAAGCCGCGAAAAATATCCTGAGGCAAAAATATTTGGGTTAACAACCGGGCTTGCTGTAATGAAGATCAATAGTGATTTAGGTTATGAGCCAGTTACCTATTCTGAACTTACAAAGGATGAAAAATTTTGGGCGGGTTGCAAAAGCTGTGTTAACTACGATATCTTAATGAGTAAGGAGCGAAAGAATTGCCTGTGTACGGCCATGCTCTACGATCCAAAGGACCATTACGAACCGCAGGAAACACAAGATCATTTTGAAGAAAAAAGTATGGTGTATGAACGTTTCATGAAATTTAAGCAATCAAAATTCTTAAAACGGCTAAAAGGCATTGAAAAAACAAATAATACCAGCCGTACGAGTAACCGTAAATTGAAAATGTTTTTATTCAGCCTATTCCACTAAGCTTGCCCCTGTCCTCAAAAAATGGACATTAAAGCAAGCTCTTAAACCAAAATCAATTTTACATGAGCAACTTTTCCAATAGCAATGAAACAACGAATAACAGCATACACATAGGGCCTCCTCAAGGGAGCGGGCATGGCCGTAAAATAGTTCTTGGATTCAGCGGCGGGCTTGACACATCATTTTGTGTAAAATATTTAAGCGAAGACCTCGGCTATGAAGTGCATAGCATTATTGTAAACACCGGCGGTTTTACAAAAGAAGAGTTGGAAGCCACCAAAGCACATGCGTATGCATTAGGCGTGAAGTCGCATACAACTATAGATGCTGTAAAAATTTATTACGAACGCATTATAAAATTCCTCGTCTTCGGGAATGTTTTAAAAAACAATACGTACCCTTTAAGCGTAAGCGCAGAACGATTGATACAAGCCTTACACATAGCCGATCATGTAAAAGAATTGAATGCAGATGCGGTAGCGCATGGCAGTACCGGAGCTGGTAACGACCAGGTACGGTTCGATATGATCTTTCATATTATTATTCCGGGCATTCCTATTCTTACACCCATACGCGATTTGCGGTTAAGCCGTGAGCAATCCATTGCTTATCTGAAAGAAAAGGGCGTAGATATGGATTTTGAAAAAGCGGCATACTCTATCAACAAAGGTTTGTGGGGAACAAGCGTCGGCGGTAAAGAAACACTCAACAGCAAAGGCGTTTTACCCGAAGACGCATGGCCAACGCAGGTTACAAAAACAGGCAGTGAAGAAGTGAAACTTCATTTTCACAAAGGTGAATTGAAAGGTGTAAATGAGCAGCATTTCACCCATCCATACGAAGCAGTCCAGCACCTGCAATCTATTGCCGGGCCTTATGGCATTGGCCGGGATATTCATGTTGGCGATACAATTATTGGCATTAAAGGCCGTGTAGGTTTTGAAGCTGCCGCGCCGATGGTTATCATTAAAGCGCACCATGCACTTGAAAAACATGTGCTTACTAAATGGCAGCTCGTGCATAAAGATCAGTTAGCACAATTTTATGGAACCTGGCTCCACGAAGGACAAATTTTAGATCCCGTCATGCGGGATATAGAAGCATTTTTTACAAGCACACAACAGCAGGTAACAGGCGACGTGTTTATACAATTAAATCCTTATTATTTCCAGGTTGTTGGTATAGAGTCGCCTTACGATTTAATGAACAGCAGGTTTGGCAAATATGGCGAAATGAATACTGGGTGGACGGGTGAGGATGTGCGTGGGTTCAGTAAAATTTTTGGTAATCAAACATCCATTTATTTCAATGTACTGGATGAAGTAAAAGAGAAATCAGTATAATCACCTTCCCTAAAGTGGCACCTGATAAAAGCATTACCAAATACAATCAGTTCTTTGTTTACAATTTCATTATTTATGTACGAAGCAATGATGGCACTATCAAGCTTCTCTTGCAACCTTTGATTTGTTATGTTTTATTCTTCCAGTGGACGAATAAAACCTAATCACTCTTGTACGTTTAAAACAACATTCAGCATAACTGCCAACAAAAATGAATCAACAACAAAATAATATACCTGACACAACCGAAGTCGCTGCGGCTGGCTCTTCCTCCATTGGGGGCAGTAGGATTAGGGCCGGCATGATTGGTGGTGCCGGGTACACAGGTGGTGAGCTAATCCGATTACTCATTCATCACCCTAATGTTGATGTATCTTTTATTCATAGCCGAAGTAATGCAGGTAATACTATAGCATCTGTTCATCAGGATTTATTGGGTGATACAGATCTACAATTCACTGGCGACTTATCAAACGATATTGATATTTTATTTTTATGCGTTGGCCACGGCGAAGCGAAGAAGTTTTTAGAAGCAAATACGATTGATGAAAAAATAAAGATCATTGACCTGTCACAGGATTTCCGGTTAACTCCAAACTCCAAACTTCAAACCCGAAACTTTACCTACGGCTTACCTGAGTTAAACAAACAGCAAATCAAATCAGCCAGCAATATTGCTAACCCGGGTTGCTTTGCCACAGCTATACAATTAGGTTTATTGCCTTTGGCAAAAGCTGGCCTGTTAAATGAAGTTCATACAACCGGCATTACCGGCTCCACTGGTGCCGGACAAAGTCTTTCATCTACCTCTCATTTTAGCTGGAGGGCAAATAATATCCAGGCCTACAAAACCTTAACGCATCAGCATTTAAAAGAGATCAATCAATCGCTACAACAATTGGGCACATCTGGTCCGGAGATCAATTTCATTCCTTGGCGCGGTGACTTTGCCCGCGGCATTTTTATCAGTTCAATACTTAATTGTGATTTGCAATTAAAAGAGGCAAATGAACTGTACAAAGAGTTTTATAGTGATGCACCATTTACGATTGTTAGTGAACAAGAGATATTTTTAAAACAAGCAATCAACACTAACAAATGTGTAATTCACCTGGAAAAAACAGGTAAAAAGCTAGTAGTGCACAGCACTATTGACAACTTATTGAAAGGTGCATCAGGACAGGCAATACAGAACATGAACATTATGTGTGGTTATGATGAATGTGCGGGACTACAACTGAAACCAACAGCATTTTGATATGAAACGAAGCCGCAAGGCGAAGTTCCATCTGGCAAAAAAACAATAAAAAAATTTAGATGAAAGCAGCAATCATCGGTGGTGGCAACATAGGCCTCGCACTAGCAGAAGGCCTTGTACAGGCAGGTAATTGTTACCGGGCCGACATTATAATAACCCGACGTAATGCCACTGCATTAACAGAGTTAAGCAAGAAGGGATTTAAAGTAAGCACCAATAATGCAGAAGCAATTGAAAGTGCTGAAGCCATTTTTATTTGTGTATTGCCGCAGCAATTAAATGAAGCGCTGGCACAATTAAAACCTGCGCTCAATTTAGAAAAGCAACTAATAGTTTCGGTTGTAACAGGTGCGCATACAAATGCGTTTCGCGAAGCGCTGGGACAAGAACTGCGCATCATCAGGGCCATGCCTAATACCGCCATGAAAGTAGGCGAAAGCATGACTTGCCTAGCTGCTGTAAATGCCACTGAAAAAGATATTGCGCTGGTGCAAACTATTTTCAACACCATGGGGCAAAGCATTTTAATTAATGAAGATTTAATGAGTGCCGCCACTGCCCTTTGCGCCTGTGGCATTGCTTTCTTTTTACGAACCATAAGAGCGGCTTCCCAAGGTGGAGTGGAGATTGGCTTTCATGCGCATGACGCCTTGAAGATCGCCGCACAAACCGCTTTCGGCGCCGCCAAACTTTTGATTGCCAATGGCACACATCCCGAAGAAGAAATTGATAAAGTAACTTCTCCAAAAGGCTGCACTATTGCCGGACTCAATGAGATGGAACACCAGGGATTGAGTTCAGCACTTATAAAAGGAATTAAGCTTTCGTCAAACATTGCAAACAATTTATACAAAGCAGAATGAAATTATTTGATGTCTATCCAATCAATAATATCAACATTGTAAAAGCACAGGGTTCTTTAGTGTGGGATGACAAAGGCACTGAATATTTAGATATGTATGGCGGCCATGCTGTTATTTCTATCGGTCATACGCATCCGTGGTGGGTAAAGCGAATTGAAGAACAACTGCATAAAATTGCTTTCTATTCTAACTCTGTTGAAATACCTATTCAAAAAGAGTTAGCGGAGAAGCTGGGCACAATTAGTGGCAAGAAGGACTACCAGTTATTCTTATGCAACAGTGGTGCGGAGGCCAATGAAAATGCACTGAAGCTGGCTTCTTTTCATACGGGCAGGAAAAAGATTGTTTCTTTTAAAAAATCATTTCATGGCCGAACTTCTTTAGCCGTTGCTGCCACGGACAATAAAAGCATTGTTGCCCCGGTCAATGAAACAGAAAACATTGTCTTTCTTCCTTTTAATGACGAAGAAGCCCTAAAGGATTATTTTGAAAAAGCCGGTAATGAAGTAGCCGCTGTAATTATTGAACCAGTACAGGGAGTTGGTGGAATTACTGTAGCGACAAAAAATTTTCTTCAACTAATAAGAAGCGTTTGTGATAAACATAATGCGGTGTTTATTGCTGACGAAGTGCAATGCGGTTATGGAAGAAGTGGAAAATTCTTTGCACTGGATCATGCTAATGTGAACGCGGATATTTATAGCATGGCAAAAGGGATGGGTAACGGTTTTCCTATTGGGGGTATTTTAATAGCACCACACATTCAGCCAAAGCATGGAATGTTAGGAACAACGTTTGGTGGAAATCACCTGGCTTGTGCTGCCGCCCTTGCTGTTTTAGAAGTTATAGAGCAGGAGGCTTTGTTAGCCCAGGCAAAGCAAAATGGCCAGTACCTGATGGATCAACTAAAAGAAATTGATGGTATAAAAAACATTCGTGGTTTTGGTTTAATAATTGGCTTTGATGTGCCGGACGAATTGAAGGACCTACGTAAAAATTTATTAGCAAAGCATCATGTTTTTACCGGTGAAGCAAAGCCAAATGTTATCAGGCTGTTGCCAGCTTTAACTATTACTAAAGCACAGATAGATGATTTTTTGCAAAAGCTAAAATCAGAGATACGGGAACTGAAGAAAGCGGAAATAGCGCATTCAATCGCTGAATAGAATTACAAGGCGTACAAGAGTGCGACGCAAGAGAAGATTCATAGTAGTACTGATGCCTGGTACATAAAAAGAAAAATTAAAGAAGTTGAGAAATTTTATTTCTGTTAATGATGTTGACGATATAAATGCTTTAGTTAAAAAAGCATTGGCTTATAAAGCAGATCCTTTCAAGGATAAAACTTTAGGCGTTAATAAACGAATTGGTTGTTTGTTTTTAAACCCAAGTATGCGTACAAGATTGAGTACGCAGATAGCAGCGCAGAATTTAGGAATGGAAGCTGTTGTGTTTAATGTAGGATCCGAAGGATGGACATTGGAATTTGAAGAAGGCGCTATTATGAATGGAACGACGGTAGAACATGTAAAAGATGCGGCGCCAATTTTAGGGTCCTACTTTGATGTACTTGCCATCCGTACATTCCCTTCCCTGAAAAACCGTGATGAAGATTACAGTGAACAATACATTAAACAGTTTATAAAATATGCAGGTGTTCCCATTGTGAGTTTGGAAAGTGCTACGCTGCATCCACTGCAAAGTTTGACCGATCTTATTACTATTAAAGAGACGTGGCTTAACAACCCAAAACTCCAAACTCCAAACTCCAAACCCAAAGTTGTTCTTACCTGGGCGCCGCATGTAAAGGCCTTGCCGCAATGTGTAGCCAACAGTTTTTCGCAATGGATAACCGCCTGGGGTGAAGCAGATTTTATAATCTCACATCCTGAGGGTTATGAGTTAGACAGTCAGTTTACCAAAGGCGCAACCATAACATATGACCAAAGTGAAGCTTTGCAAAATGCGGATTTCGTGTATGTAAAAAACTGGAGCTCGTATAAAGACTATGGTAAGATCTTATGCAGTGACGAAAGCTGGATGTTAACGAATGAGAAGTTAAACCTTACCAACAATGCCAGGGTTATGCATTGTCTGCCGGTGAGAAGAAACGTAGAATTAAGCGATGAAATTCT
>JAQBNG010000002.1 GCA_028288675.1 Flavisolibacter sp.
CGCAAATACAAACAGCCATTAGCATGACTGTCACACCGAGCTTGCGAAGTGCCTTACGCAAGTCCAGTCTAACACCAGACAACTCTTTGTACGATTGCTTCTTTCTGGCAAAATTGCTTTTGATAAATTATTTACTCTTTCTCTATAAAAGCTAAAAATCTTAATCGCCTCCACCACATCCTGAGCTACAAGAGCTACACGACGAACCACTATCGCTGGACGAAGAATCGCTACTACTATCGTCCGCATCCCAACTGCCACCAGCACCAGCACCACCGGAATCACCACCACCAAAATCAAAAAAGCTTTCGCCACTATTGGTATCAAAGCTTTGGTATAAGCCTACATCGCTGTATATGGTCCCGCTACCATCATAACCGCTTATTGCCTTCTCCTTTTTCTTTGAACGATAGTTGGCAACAGCTAATGCCTGTTCATCAAACTTTGGCGTACCCCATATTGTTGCAGGTGCATCAACACCAAATTCTTTTCTATACAGTTCTAATGTATCAAAGTATTGCGCACTAAAAGTGCCGGTTTGGTTACCCGAAGCAATGAGTTCTGGTGTATGGTCAAAGTCATATTCAATTATATCGGTGCAAAAGCTGCGGTAGGCTTTGCTGAACAAAATATGCTGGTGCCACACCTGGTCAATTATATCCGAAGGCGTTACAACAAAATCACTGACTACACCGAGATAAACAAAGCGTTTATATTCTAAAACCGCCCTCTGTGCAAAATCAGCCTTCCATCCAAGTTTGATGGCCAGTTTATGTGCGAAAGCTTTTGTGGAAGCATCGGCGCCGCCGAATTTAGCGGTGACTTTATCCCATAGGTTAGGCGGCACCAATTCATTAAAATGATAGTTATGCAAACGGAGCCAGAGTTCTTTTTTACTCATGAGAGCTATTTGATCTTCAAGTATAAATCTAATAAACGAGGATGAAGAATTCTCAATAGTAAGAGGAAAACAAAATGCACGGCCGCAGCTATAAATTTTTTATTATGTGTATTTCCGGCCTGTAATTATGCGTTCTTTGCCGCCTTATAAACCACTTTACATTATGGCCTTATTAGAAAAACAATTGTTTGTAAAAGAGTCAACCATCCCCGGCGCAGGTAAAGGATTATTTACAAAAGAAGCCATAGCAAAAGGCACCCGCATTGTAGAATATAAAGGCCGCAAAACTACCTGGAAGGAAGTCAAGAACGACGATAAAAATTTTTACATCTATACCATTAACCGCAACCATGTAATAGATGCGCAACGTACCTTATCGGCACTGGCCCGCTATGCTAATGATGCTAAAGGGTTAACAAGGGTGAAGGGCATCACTAACAATTGTGTTTATGCAAATGATGGTTATCGTGCCTTTATAGAAGCCGTAAAAGACATACCTGCAGGCGCTGAGATACTTGTTGACTATACCAAAGAATATTGGGATGTGCTGAAAGAAAATTTAAAGGCGGAGAAGAAAGCCGCTAAAACAAAAAATGCCTGATGGGTTACTCCGGATTGGTACACACTCCTAAGCAAGAGATGTAAAATCCCGGGCTTTTGTTATTGCTTTAACTGCACTTTTACTGCTGTTTTACACTATTTATTTTGCATACTACCATATGCCAAAAACTGTTTGACCTTGCAAGCTGATTTCCCACCTTTATTAATCTTGTATAACTTGTTCAGATATTTAGATGAAGCAGCTTTAACAAACAAAAGCAAACTATCTTTTTAATAATCAGCAACCTTTTTTTACCGGCTTCTTCCTGTACCGGAAAGGCCGCAAATTGAGTAGCAGCCCCATCGCTATTCTTGTTTCCCACATTAATTCACATCTGTTTCTGTAAAGCTTTTTTTATAACATACTCCCGGAATGTGTAAAAAATTTAAGGCAGATGAGGTATTGTCTTGCATACTATTTGGCTTAGGGTTTTACCTAAAAAAATTACTCACAAAAAAAAGAAGTTTATGAAAAAGTGGATGTTAGCAGCAAGCTTATGCGCCGTAGTATTTACCGCTTGCGATAAAGACGATGATGACAATGATGTAAACAGTGCCGATCGTGATTTTGTAATGATGGCGAGCCTGTCGAACAATGCCGAAGTAGGGGCCGGACAGCTGGCCGCAACAAAAGGTACAAATGCCGCGGTGAAAATGTATGGACAGCAGATGGTAAGCGAACATACGGCAGCACAAGCTGACTTACGCAGCCGTGCCACCACTGTAGGCTTATCAGCCCCTGATACGATTGATGCAGAGCATAGAGCCAAGATGATGTATCTAAATGGTTTAAGCGGCTATTCATTTGATACAGCCTACATCAATAGCCAGATAAAAGACCATGCAAAAACAGTTACTCTTTTTAACACGGAGATCAGCAATGGAAATAACCAAAGCATCCGCTCATATGCTACAGAAAAGTTGCCTCATATCCAGGCGCATTTTAACAGGGCCGACAGTATTAGAAGGGCGTTGTAATAATTTGCAGCGGGCAATATGGAGTATGCAATGTAGGCCGAATGCAGAATGGGGTTACTGAATTAAAAATGATAGTACACAAAAAGACCTGGTTTATAACCGGGTCTTTTTGTGCAGTTTTGATAATTGTTTTATACCGGAGATAGAAGTTAATGCTTTGTATTTTGCAGCATAGCGATAAGAATGTACAAGGGAGTGACACAACAGAAGCCAGATAGTAGCACGTCCGCCGGGTTAAAAGAAACAAACGACTTTTATTCTCTACACTGTATAAATACCATTCGTTTGTTCCGGGCTGCCAGTCGCAAATTTTATTTTCTATGCAAACCCTTTACGCATTCCTTCGTTGTATGAAGGCAATGATTAAAGTAAGAGCTTGCATCCTGCTATTATTCTTCACCTGTAGTTTTTTAAAAGTAAAAGCACAAGCAAAGGCTTCATCGCCTGTTGGCGAATACTACCTGCATGGCGT
The DNA here is from genome assembly GCA_028288675.1 of Flavisolibacter sp. Lineage (GTDB taxonomy): Bacteria > Bacteroidota > Bacteroidia > Chitinophagales > Chitinophagaceae > Flavisolibacter. The sequence goes on from JAQBNG010000002.1 coordinate 2,952, forward strand.
ACCAGAAACTGCATGCGGCTTTAAATTAAATAAGGACAGCAGCTTTGAATCTTTCTTTTCGTACGGGGCGTTAGACCGCTCAGGCAAAGGGCGGTGGCAGATGCAAAACAATGCGGTTATTTTCAACAGTGCCCCCGAGTCTCCCTACGACTTTGCATTAGTAAAATCCACTGCAACTGATACAAGCAAAATCAGCATCATCATAAAAGATGAGAACGAACAAATACTTCGTTATATGCATTGCAAAATAACAGGCGGTGGTAAAGAACAGGAAGGCGCTGCGGATGAAAAAGGTGTTATAGAATTTACAGTGCAACCGATAGAAACCATTGAACTCAGTTTTGAATTTTGTCCCGAGAAGAAGTCGGTATTTACTATTGAGTCAAAAGGTCATCATGTATTTGAATTTCGTATAGAGCCCTGGCTGATGGATGTCTTCTTTCAAAACTTTCGTCTTGCGATTACTAAAGATGGATTTGCAGGCGGTCATCCTTTATCAGGTGCAGCTTCGTTTAAATACGCAATGAGCAAACCTTCAGAAAAGTGAAATATAAACCGCAGAATATAAAATTGAAGAAGCCGCCGATAGTAGGCTAATCAACAGTTTTAAATAAGTAAAGCATCTTCTGCTTTAGTGAAAACAGTTTTACATTTTATATTTTATATTCTTCGGTTTTATATTCATCGCTTTCTCACCGTTCCAGCTTAAACCCTTCATCCACTATTGGCCGCTCTGCAGCATTAGTAAGTTTCCAACCGGTACGAAACATCCACTCTGTCATGCGTTTTAACTTAGCATAGTCAATATGTTCTGCATCATCCATTGGCGTATGATAAGTGGGATGTAAAAGCGTGGTATAAAAAAGTGCAGGAAAACCGGCCCGGGCATACGGCAAATGATCGCTGCGAAAATACCATCCTTCGATATGCGTTGGCTTATCCCATAAGGTATCCAACTTAAACTTTGGCCCTTCATTGTTTGCTTCCAAAGCGGTAGTAACAAGGCCGGCTGAATTGCGATGGGGAAGCTGGCTACCCAGCAAAGCCGCACTGTCAGGATGGTTTCTGCCTATCATATCACCATTCAATACGGCAACAATAGAGGAAGCCGGAACTGTAGGATGACTGCTGTACCACTTGGACCCAAGAAGCCCCCGTTCCTCTGCACCATGCCATACAAACAGCGCAGAACGTTTACCCGGATTCTTTTTGAATGCTCTTGCAATAGCCAGCATTGCTACACTTACTGAAGCATTATCATCAGCGCCATTGTAAACAGAATCGGACCCATAAGGTTGCCGTACACCATCATGATCCTGGTGCCCACTGAATAAAACATATTCGCTTTTTAATATTTTATCCTTGCCTTCAATAGCGGCAACAATGTTTACCGATGGATATAAAAAACTTTCTACGGTAATAGTAGCCGTTAAACCCGCCTTCTTTTTTTTAATGGCATCCAGCGCCGATGCGTGAACCCATAATATTGGAGGCCGTGTGCCCACTACGGCATTGGTGCCGCCTTCAATATCGTATAAGCCACGGCTCATAGCCGGTTTTACCTGGCTCCAGCTTCGCTCTCCCATTTCATCGGCAATAAAAATTATGGCCACTGCACCACGGTTTATCAACTCGGTGCGGTGCTTGTTAAGTATGTAAGTGGGGTAGCGTCTTTCGGGTATAGATACGGCCAAATTAATTCCTTCCGTAGAGGCTAACACTGCTACAGCTTTCCCTTTAATATCAGCCTTATCCAATTCAGCTTTTGTTCCTGTACCTACAAAAACAATAGGTGCATTAACAGTAGCCGAAGCGGTTTGCGCTACAAGTACATCGCTCCATAACTGAAAATAATTACCGTTAATTAAGATAGTGCTCGATAGCGAAACACGGTTGCGGTAGATAGAAAAAAACTGGAAATAAGTACTGTCATCCCCCGCCGGTTTCAGGCCTGCCTTCCGGGCCTCTTCTGCCCACCATGCTGATACTTTTAGTTCATCAAGGGTTCCGGCTTCGCGGCCTCTGAAACGGTCGGAAGCCATGGCATATAAATCTTTTTGCAGATCAGCTTCTTTAATAGCGTCGAGGGCAGGCAAATCAGGTTTAAGAGCAACAACCTTCGGTTTCTTTTCTTTTGGTTTCTTTTGTGCAGTTGCCGAAATGAAAAAGAGTGTAAGCATCAGGAAACAGACTGCCTTTCGCATAAGCTAATTATTAGTACTTAAACTTACTAAATAAGAAGCAAAGGAGAATTGATGGGATGTATTTCGAATATAAAACCGCAGAATATAAAATACAAAATGTAAACTGTTTTCACTACAGGGAAATGTTTTCAGTCCGGCCGCTTCTCCAATTTTAATTCTGCTGTTTTATATTTTACATTTTACTTTTCTAAAGGCTTGTGCATGATCAGGCAAAACAAAAAAGCACCCGCCTGAGGCGGATGCTTTACACATTTCTATCACACTACCTTCTTAATCGTCAGCCTTATTTCTGTCGAGCCGAATTCTATCTTCATCCCTATCAATATCTACTTCTGTATTGCGCACGGTATCGCTGATGGTTTCATCCCTTTCGGAAACTTCTTTATTCAACGATATTTCTTCCACTACACGGGCTTCTTTATTAACTACAGGCACTTCATTGCGCTCACGCATTTCTATTTCCTCTTCCCGCAAATCACTCTCCGTAGCAGCCCGGTCAACTGCTGTTCTTTCTATATTCACATGTTCCTGCCGAAGGTTGATGTCTTCTGAAACCTGATCTGCCACAACTCTTGTACGCAGGCGGATACCGCCGTTTTCCACTTCACGCTTGCCTACTTCTAATTCTTCTTTAATCACCGGGATAGTTGTTGATTCGTCTGAGTCATTTCTATCTCGCTGCTGACGATTACGATATAGGTTGTCTTCATTAAAATGATCGTGATTATAAAAATCAGCTCCTGACCCACCGGCTAAAGCTCCTGCACCCAGGCCGCCAAATACATTGCGTACACTTTCTTCAGAGTCTGTATCAAAGCGGTCTTCATCATACTCCGGTAAGGCCCGCAATTGCTCCGCCGTTATGCCTGGCAATAAAACATCATCATCATCTTTATCCAATTGTGCAATACCAATGGGCACTAATACTTCACGATCTTCCAGGTCCAGTTCGTTATCTTCTAAGTCCAATACAATGTAACGCACCTTGCGGCTTTGTTCGTCAAAAATGAGTTCTTCCACTTCGCCTATTTGCCTGCCATTCTCATCTTTTACATCCCATCCCCTGATGTCGGACTGACCATCAGCTATTTCGTAATCACTGCCACCTAATTTTTGCAGGCGGGTATGTCTTTGATTGCTATCTGTTGCCATAATTTTAGTTGAGTTTGTAAAGGCATTGCCTTCATTAAATAATAACTGTTTACTGTGTTTTTATAGTAGTTGTTATTGTGCGCCGTTACCACGTGCTACAATTTCTACACGACGGTTTTGCTGACGGCCTTCTTCAGTGCTATTGGTAGCAACCGGCTGTGCTTCGCCAATTGCATTTACACTAATGCGGGCAGCATCCATTCCATTACTTCCCAGCCAGGCTTTTACTGCATCTGCTCTTTGTTGCGCTAACTCTTTATTGAAACCAGCACTTCCCTGGGCATCAGTAAAACCATACACTCTTACTTCACCACCATTATAACGCTTGCCAATTGAGCCAACAATTTCTTTGAGGTTGTTTTCAGCCTCGGAACGAATTGTGGCTTTGCCTTCATCAAACAAAACATTTTCACCCACGCCATAAATGACATAATTAGAATTACCCCTAACATTAATGTTGCGGTCGGTAATCTCCTCGTAGTTTGCTGCCGGTGCATTAAAGTCAACGCTATTCCAATCAGCACTTGCAGTATTGTTACTTGTGCTTTGATTTGTACCACTGTCAGATGCTGTAGTTGTACTGTTTGTTGTAGCCACTGTATTCTCATCCTTGTTGCGGGTTAAAAACCAAATAAGCGCTGCTAACCCCAGCAGCAGTAGAATCCATGGGATAATCGAGGTTCTTTTTTTAGGTTGAACATTTAATTCTGCCATTGTTTTTAATTTGAATTTTAAAAATGAAAATGTTATTACACATGATATTATGAATATCATGCCGCAGCTTATCTATATACTACAATCCATCGTTTATTACCTCTGCAATTTCTTATTGAGTTATTTTCTCATCAATAAGAAAAATCAATGATGTATTGTCCTTTTATTGCTACGTTTTTCGGTGTCCCTTATAAAGCTGCTATAATAAAATAATGAGGTAGATAAAAAAATTTACGACATAAAAATTGCTTTACTCCGATTAGATTAAAGATCGTTACTACTGTGTATATTTTTTAGATTACTCAATTCTATAGCCACTTGAGTTGGTGCATTTATTGTGCTTTTGAATAAAATCAAAAATTATGAAAAGAAATTTATTTACAATGGCCTTTGGCTTTTTAGTGGTTTCATTTACAGCCAATGCCCAATTGCAGAAAGGGAATGTGTTAATAGGTGGCGACCTTGCAGGCTTTAACCTTGGCCTTAACGAAGGCGGTGCTTTTTCTATGAGTCTTACACCAAAAGCCGCATGGTTTATAAAGGATAATGTGGCTCTTGGTGGTTATGTTGATTTTGGTTTAGCAACGGCAAAAAACGCTGGCACTACTGTTAACTATGGGGTGGGTGGCCTTGGTCGTTATTACTTCAGCAGTTCCGATGTAGCTGTTGCAAGGTCGACCCGGTTTTTCCTGGAAGCGAATGCTGGGTTGCAGGGAGTAAATGTTTCAGGAGGAGGCAGTACAAATGGCCTTGGCTTAGGGTTTGGACCCGGCCTGGCTTATTTTGTAACTCCTAATGTTGCTTTGGAATCTTTGCTGAAATACACCGGTGTAGTGGGCTTTGGTTCAAGTGCTACCGCCAGCCTTTTGCAGCTTAACCTGGGCTTCCAGATTTATTTGCCCGGCAGTAGAGTAAAGAGTGAAGTGCAAAAGCTTCAATAAGCCTGGTATACTATAAATTAAAATGTCCCTCACCTGAAGTGACGGACATTTTAATTTATCAAAACAACTAAAACAATAATTAACTGCTGTTGATTTTAATTTTCACTTTATAAACTTCCGCGGTCTTGTCTTCTTGTTTCATCCTCATCTAACCGCTCAATATCAACCTCTGTATTTCGTACTGTATCTCTGATTGTTTCATTGCGCTCTGTAACATCTTTACTTATTGTTACTTCCTCTACCACACGGGCTTCTTTATTAACTACAGGCACTTCTGATCTTTCTGTCAGTTCTATATCACGGTCCTGGAAAGCAGTGCGGTCGGCATTAGTAAGCGGACGATTTACCGGCTCACGTTCTACGTTCACATGCTCCTGGCGCAAACGGATGCTTTCTTCAACCGGCCTTTCTACTATACGGCTGCGCAGACGTACACCACCACTTTCCACTTCCCGCTTTCCTACTTCTAAATCTTCTTTTATCCTTGGGATAGTAGTTCCTCTTTCATCGCTATCCGTATCCATGCTGCCCGGTGCATATCCTTGTCGGCTGCTATATTCAACATCCTTCTCATCTACGTCAATTGCTCCGCAGTCATCCAATATTTCCGATGCTCTTTCTGCCTGGTCAGATGATTGCGCATGAACAGTTACAATGCTTGTGCCGCTGTTGCCAACCCTTGAGTATCGGTCTGCATTGTCATCACTATCACCAAACAGGTTCTTAAAAAAACGCGTAATACCATTTTCTCCATCTCCACTGCCGGAACTTACACCTGACTCACTTCCTGTACCTCTTGATATATCAACCTGGTCGCGGCCGATGCCAATTTCCTGTAAACGTTGTGCGGCCATTTGGGCATCGCTATCGTTCTCAAATAATCCAATTACGGTTTGTGCCATAACGCCTCCTTTGTTTTTTGTTTATATAAAAAAAGAATGAAAAGTTTAAAGAGAGATATTTTTTCGTTCTACTTGTACCTCTTCTTTTAGTAAGGTTATTTGTTGAAGGTGGGGAATTTCTGTTTTTGTTTTTATGACGTGCACTTCTTCCAGCACTTCATATCTTTTTTCTACAACTAATACTTCACGCACAACAGGGATGATCATATTATCACCTTCGTGTCGTATAGGCGGATGCTCTTTGAACAATTCTTTTTTACCGGGCAACCGCTCTACCTGGTAACCTTCCTGTATCAATGGAATGTTGATGGAGGTTTCTTCTTCGGTAACACGTTTACGAATAAAGACCTTTCCGGTTTCCACTACCTCTTTGGTAATAACAACATGCTCTTCAATTACAGGTAAAACTGTATTGCCGTCTGTAGATATAATTTCCTTCTGCCACTGCTCATCCGCTTGTGACGGATAATTTTTCCTCTCTTCCATAAGTGGTGATGTAACAAATAGAATGCCTTTTCATGGTCCTGTTTTGCGGGGTTATTACTAAGCGTTATCCAATATTTAGCGTAGTTATAATTCCTCAATAAATAAAAAACTGAGACGCCGAATTGTTGTAGTAGCAACCCTATTAATGAACCTTACTATCGTATTCAACAATTAATTGAGAAGGGAAAGAGTAACGAGACTGATTCAAATTGCAATCGGTTTTATTAAGGTTACTTATGTAAATACAAAGATGTATTCTCAGCCTGCTGCGTTAGGCAGTTTGCAAACTTGATCTTGTAATAAAAATTATAAGTACATGCTGCAAACAACCGAAGTCTTCTATGTGCAAAAAGAATTATTTATTCCTTGGTATTAAAATTTTATACATAGGCAAACAAACCTGCATCATGGAACATACCGTAGAAACTTCGCTCCCACATCGCCGTCGTACCGGGATAGCACGCCGCATTCTTACTATTATTTTCCTGGTACTGCTTTTAGGCGCAGCGCTTTTCATATGGTGGCGGTATTACTATACCTACAGCGATGGCTTTCGCTTTGGGCTGCTGCAAAAATTCTCCCGCCGGGGTACTATGTTTAAAACCAATGAGGGCGAAATGATCTTAAGCAGCGTACGCGGCAATGCCAATGTTCCCATCGCATCTGAAAAATTTTATTTCTCGGTTACCGATGACAGTGTTGCCCAAAAGCTCATGAACCTGCAAGGCCATAGTGTTACTGTGAGATATAAAGAAAAAAACAGTGCTGTATTTTGGCGCGGCGACAGTCAGTATATTGTTGACAGTGTACGATTAGAACAATAGCTTCCTTGCTTTTTAATAGAAAGCAATAGCCGTTAAAAACTATTTATAGTAACAGGGAGCGTATTTACTTGCAAACTATTTTGCTGCTTTTCGGTATAATAAAAAATGCTGTATGGGCAAAAATGTTTCAAGCTTATCTAATGTAAATCCAGCAGCCGTTAGTTCTTTATTAGCTTGTGCTACACTCATTTTATGCAGCTCTTTAATTGGTACTGATGGGTCTTCGGCACGATACTCCAACAACAATAACTTACCATCCGGCTTTAGCGCTTTAGATATTGCCTGAAGCATTTCTTTTGGATATTCCAGCTCATGATATACATCTACCATCATCGCTAAATCAACCGAGGCCTCAGGAAGATTAGGAGAGGTAGCACTTCCCTTTACTATGGTTATGTTAGTTGCGCCACTTTGTTTCTTCCGGGCTTCCAGCGAAGCGATAAATTCATCCTGTACTTCTACCGCATACACTTTTCCCTGCGGCGCCTTAGGGGCTATACGAAACGTGTAATAACCAGAGCCGGCACCGATATCAGCCACTACACTATTGGATTGCAGTGGCAAAGCAGCAATAGCTGCATCCGCATCTTCCTCCTGCTGGCGGGTGGTACGCTCTAACCAATCGCCACCGGCAGCGCTCATCACCTGCGCAATTTCGCGGCCCTTATAAACTTTACCGGTGCCATCGGGGTGAGGTGTTTTTTGTGTGTAGCTTGAAGAAATGGATACCTGGTTCTTGCGGGAGTTACAAGCATTGCAGGCGACAAGAAAAAGCAGGATAAATGAAGTCAGGACAGTACAGGTAAAACGGTCTTGCATATGCTGAATCTTCCCGGTATAACAAGCACCGGGAAAAATAGTTGATGAATTGATTTTTGGAGTTTTTAAAACTTTTGTGGCTTCTTAGAAACGATCACAAGAGTATGAAGAGACTACCAAGAACACAAAGGAATGACACCAAAAAATGAAGACCCGTTCTATTATTCGTTTCGCAAAGCCAGGTGCTAACATTTCTTATATCAAAGATGCATACTCTTTTCTTTCGGGATACTCACCTCTATCAAGCAACCCTTCCCGGTTCCCGATTCTATCTTTACTTCTCCATCAAAAACCCTGGCCCGGCTGATGATATTGCTTAAACCAATGCCACTGTGGCTTACCGATGTATCAAACCCCTTACCATTATCCTTAACCGAGAGCACTGTATCTGTTTCTGATTGCCACAAAAGCACTTCCACTTCTGTAGCTTTCGCATGTTTAACCACGTTATTTAACTGCTCTTGTGCCATTCTGTAGATCGCAATCTTCTGATCCATCTGGAGGTTGTTGGCATACCCGCTATGCTCAAAGTGAATTATAAGGTGGGTTGATGATTGTACCATCTCCACTAAAGCTGTTAAAGAATCTATCAATGATTTTGTACCTAAAGTTGGGGCCGAAAGATCACGGGAAAGGTTGCGTATTTCATTAATGGACTGTAACAGGTATCCAATACTTTTCGGCAACAGTTCTTCTCTCGTTTCCTTATGGGTGTACGCTGTTTCTAAATAAAGCTTTACTGTGGTAAGAATCTGGTTTACATTATCGTGCAGCTCATGCCCGATAACTTCCCGTTCCCGTTCCTGTGCCCTGATAACCTGTTCGGTAACCTGTCGCTGGTGGTGCTTCTGTTCAGCCGTTAATTTTTTTTGTAACCGTATCCGTTCGGTGCTGTCGCGAATAATAACAAGGCAGTGAGTTTCACCCAGCGCATTTTTATATTTAACGGAGGCGACTTCTCCTATCACATAGCTGCCATCACTGCGTAAAAATTGCAGTTCTCCTTGTGCCAATCCGGCTTGTTGGCCTTCTGTTACTAACCGGCTAAAATTCGGGTCTTTAACATCGGCAAGTTCCACTGCTGTGCTGCTATGCAATTCTTCCATTGTTCGTCCAAAAAAGGTAGAGGCAGCCTTATTAGCCGACACCATTTTACCATCGGGCTTCAACAGTACAATAGCATCTAAGCTGTTTTCAAAAACAGACCGGTATTTTACTTCGTTTTCTCTAAGTCGGCTTAGATGCTTTTTTCGTCGCAATAGAACAATAACTATCAGTAATGAAAATAAAAAAATCAATACACTGATAACGGTTGTAGAAATATAATCCCTTTTGGCCCTTTCATAATGATCGGCCAATATATCTTCTTCCGAAGCACCCACGGTTGCAATAATAGGGTATTGCTTAAATTGGCGGTAGCTAAAAAAAGTAGGGATACCCCTGATTGCATCTTTCGCAAAGTAATTGTTGACTGGCGCTTTTTTTAAATGCGAATACAAAGGGCTTTTACTGATGTTTTCACCATAGCTTTCAACGGACCCTGTGCGGCGCGAATACGTAATACCATCCGGAGTTACCAACGATATAATATCATGCGGACGCAGGTTGGCTTCGGCATAAAACCGGGTGAATGTCGAAGGCTCAATCTGTACGCCAACCGTACCACCAAACGATCCGTCTTTTTTATTAATGCGGCGGGTGAGAAGAATAACAGCCTTCCCTAAAGTAGGAGACAAATCAGGCTTGCTAATAAATAATCCTCCAAACGGCTTCTTTGCATGATAATAAAAGGGCTCCCGCTTACTTACATTTACTACCGTGTCGGACAGGATTGAAAAATTGACTGCTACAACATTCCCCTTTTCATCTGCAATGCCAACGCCTGTAAATAAATCTGTATCAACGGTGTGGTTATCTAAAAGGTATTGAAGGTTGATATGGTTACCCTCAGTTTCATATTCTTTTTTTACCAACTGAAGTACGGCATCCGCATTATTAATGGTTCGGATAGCATACTGCTCCAGAGCCACCGCCAGGTTGGCATTGCGCTGAATAGCCGTTGAAATTGTTTCTTCCCTGTCTTCTTTCAACTGCCCGCAAAGCCTTACCCACAGCAGTGTAATTAAAATCAAACAAAATCCAGCTATGCCTGCCACTACCCTTCCGTTTTTGGTTATTACTTTATGCATAACCGGCAGTACTTTTTATAAATAATGATTTGAGATGAGATAGGAAGCAAAATGCCTTTTGCTGTTGGTAAAGAATAGGTAGTTATCATAGTTTTTTTGGTGTATTTACGCTAAACCCAGACAAAATAGAAATTTTTTTGAATCTGTCTCATTCCATTCGGTGAACAGAGGAGGTAGTAAAAGAAAAATTAAGCAAATAGGTAAAAGCACTTATAAAAACCAGGGAATAACAAATACAAATCCGTATAGGTACAAGACTTTTTAAAGTTTGTAGGCTAAGGGTGTTATGTTATTATTTATTTTGGGCTTAACCTTGGGTGCGGGCAGCTGCGGCTGATGCGATCCTTTGCCCTTGCGCAATGCTTGGACAGGCTCGAATGACTGTTGCAAAAAGATTTCCGCTTCGGTACTTACCCAAACGTTGCTTCATAAGCAACCCAATACTTAAGCCACCAGGCAAAAAAATAGTTCCATACGGGAAGGGAACTATTTATACGGGATAAATTTTCGAAAAGATTAGCTGACCGGCTTGCTTACATTTCTAAATCAACACCTCTCCCATCCGCTTTGAAGTAACTATATAGAATCTTGTATCATGACCGTATGTTTTGAGGCTTTATATAGCCTATTGCCTGGTAAATCTATCACCACACCCTTCTCTACAGGTATATAAAATTGTCAGCTTTCCATTTTCGAACGAATATTTATTAATCCGGCTGCTACCGCCTGGGTTTGTTATTTCTATGGAATCAGTTCCCATTTTTCTGTAACCGGTATAGCCTGAATAAAGTGTGTGGTTAGAGATGACTTTACCGCTTGATGTAAATTCAACAGTAACCGGTGGCACATCATTCGTTTGCACCCAAGTGCCACCGGTGCCGGCAGTAACAAATTCCTCCACCCTTAACCATTTGCCAACAATATCGTTTTGAGTGGTTTGGGTGGTTTCCTCTTTTGCACACCCAAACAATATTGTTACCACTAACAGCCCAATAAATCGTATCATGATCCTGTGATTTTATAATGATATCATTGGCAAAAATTATGCTATTGATAAAATCTCTTGGGCATGGGTTGCATTCTTTGGTCGTAGAAAAATTTTTCTGATCATTCCGTTTTCATCAATTACAAATGTGGTACGGTGAAGGCCCATGTATTTACGGCCATATAAATTCTTCTCACCCCAAACGCCATATTTATCAATGATAGAATGCTGCGGATCGGTAAGTAAAGTAAAAGGAAGGCTGAATTTATCTATAAACTTTTGATGTTTCTTTTCATCATCAGGGCTTATGCCAATTACCTTAAAACCAGCTTTTACCAGCACCGAATAATTGTCTCTCAGGTTGCATGCCTGTATCGTGCAGGTCGGCGTGTCATCTTCGGGATAAAAGTAGAGCACTACTTTTTGACCTTTGAAATCGGCAAGCGAGACCTTGGCTCCATCCTGATCGGTTGCGGTAAATGGCGGTGCTTTTTGTCCTTCTTTTAAATGTGTAGGCATAAAATAGTTTGGAGTTTTAGGTTTGAGGTTCTTTAGCTGGCGTTTCCTTACTGTATTTATCTTTTCTGTTTACATTCGTTTTTCAGGACACGCCGTGGCGTGTCCCTACGTTCATTAGCTGTTTGTTTTCACTTCATTATTCAACTGCTGTTGGTCGTTTGTTCGATATTCCTCATCTCTTAACATTCCAAACCTTCTCCGCTACATTCCCCGCTTCATCTTCAACAATAACTTTTAGTTCATGTTCACCTCTTGGGAATTTTTCGTCGAAAGTATAAATCCAGCTCCGGCCTTTATCATTTGTAAAGCGCAGCCATTGCCCATCAAGTTCTACCCTAAAACTTTTGATGGCATTAAAATTATCGGTAGGTGTAAATACAATACGGCTTGCCTTTGATAAATTAGCAGCTACTGAATTTACGTTCGGTGGCATGTTATCAATAAAAGCCTGGTAGCTTCCGGCCTGCCGGAACTTAGCCATTAACATCCCTTTTTGCCACACCGCTTTTTGAACAAAAGTCTTGCTGCCTGAAATGTTTTTGATAACAATTTTATCCATCCATTCATCGGGAATAACTAATGAAGGTTTTATTCGAACGGTTATGGAATCATGTGAGGGAATAGCCGCACTTAAAAAAGTATGGCTTGCCGACACTGCATTCGCGGCATTGTTGTTTACAACGTTATAGCTCACATTCACTGTATCATAAATTGTTTTTTCCGTAGTTACGGCTTGAAAATCTTCCCGCTCAAAAATGTTGGTGTTTTGAGGAAGAAAACGTTCACCATCAAATATGGGCTGTTCCCTTCTCATAGAAGCATCGTATTGTATAGAAAAGCTAATGCGGGTTGTATTGTTTTTGGCATCCTGCACTTCTATTGTTATTGCATGGGGGGCATCATCCCTTAAATAAATTATTCCATCGCCATCGTACAAATTATACGCAACTTCCGTAGCGCCGGGCAATGGTGTAATATGTTGTAACGATCCGCCGCCTCTTGCCGTATAAGGATAATCTATCTGCGCATTTATATACCGCGTTTCATCATAACCAATATCATCCAATACAAAAGAAGAAACAGGTTGCCCGTCTAACAAAATCTTTGCACTATAAATACCGTTGGGGTTTGATGAGCCGCTGAACCTATCGGTAGCACCAACGGCAAAACTAATTTTATCGGAACCAACCCTTACCGTTGTCCCACGTATTTTCTGGATGTTTAAAAACTGCGGTGCCTGGTAATAAGTGCTTCTATTCCTGTCATACATTGCCACACGAAAAACCGATGGCGGCACTACATCCGCAATTGGGAAGTTGAACAATAAAGGATTTAAAACTTTTTCTGTTTTTGTATCACGTATTTCAAAATGTACATGTGGGCCTTGAGAGCCGCCGGTGCTGCCGCTCAAGCCAATAAAATCACCTTTGCTTACGGGGAACTGGTCCGGTGGAAAAGTCAAATTAATCTTCCATGTTTCCCGGGCATACTGCTGTTCTTTCACATAGCTGGCAAGGGCAGGGTAAAATGCATTCATGTGCGCATACAAAGTTGTATAGCCGTTTGGGTGCGCAATGTAAATGGCTTGTCCAAAGCCGCCGGGTTCAATTCCAATCCTTGCAATGTATCCATCGGCCGCTGCGTATACCGGCAAATTCACTTTTTGCTGTGTGCGAATATCGAGGCCCATATGCCAGTGGTTTGCCCGTATCTCTCCAAAGTTGGCTACCAGTGCCAACGGAATATTTAGTGGATGCCTGAAATAACCTTGCGGATATTTTTGCGCAAAGCCTTTTATAACAAATAATATCAACCCGGTAATAATGAGTATTTTCTTGTGCATCCCGTTTTCTTTTAAATCCGCCTAAGGATTTCAATCTCCATTCCAGCTTTTACAATAGCGGGCACAAAATTGGTAGTGCTTAGTATCCCAAACAAAAATCTTTTAGTATGAGCGTGAATAATAAGCAATGGGCTACTTTTCTTTTAGGCGCTGCCGCCGCCTTTGGAGCGTATAAGTATATGAACATGACCGACGAGGAAAAAGAAAAGCTGGCTGCCTCTCTGAAAGAAAAAGCCAACAAAGTAAAAGACCAGGCTATGTCTGCCGAAGAACAAGCCATGGAATATTTTAATGAGCTGAAAACAAAAGGCGCCGACACCTTTAAGGAACACATGCCTAAGGTGGAAGAATTCTTTCAGGGTCTTTTTGGTGGAGCGAAAGAAGCTGCAAAAGGACCAGCGGAAAATACACCCGCTGCTTAATATTTCAAACCAATTATTTAATCATAAAAACAAAACATCATGGCAAGAAGACCAGGTTTACCCGGACTATTATTAGCAGGCGCCGCCGCTTACGGATTGTACAAACTTTCTAAACTAAGCACCGAAGAAAGAAGTGATCTGGTAAATAAGGGAAAGAAATTAGTTACGGATAACATTCCAAAATTGAAGAGTGCTTTTGCTGGTGCCACAGACGCTACTGCAACAAACGGCCGCGTTAATAATTTTTCAGAAGAGGTAACATACGGAGGATAGCGTTTTAGTTGACTGGTTGATTAGTTAACAGCTTAATAGTAGTGGAGTCAACGATATAATCCTTGTTTGTAAAAACACAAAAATGAAAGTCGCAGCAATGCGGCTTTTTTCGTCAATAATTTAATAAAGAAAAAAAATCGTTTCGTTTACATTTGCTCCCCGGGTAACAACCCGGTTTTTTGTGTAATGAAGTTTACTGGTTGCAGCGTTCAGGGTTCTAAAGTAATTTTTATTACTCCTGGCAACTTGCGAACCAGTTAACTAATCAACTTATCAACTTTCCCAATGCCACAAGACAATTCTATAAGATCAGTCCTAATTATTGGTTCAGGCCCTATCATTATCGGTCAGGCCGCCGAATTTGACTACGCCGGAACCCAGGCAGCCCGCAGCTTACGGGAAGAAGGAGTGAAGGTTATTTTAATCAACAGCAATCCTGCCACCATAATGACCGACCCTATGATGGCCGACCGGGTTTACCTGTTACCACTAACAGTTGAAAGCATTGAGCAAATACTGGAAGAGAACCAAATAGATGCCGTGTTGCCAACAATGGGTGGGCAAACCGCTTTGAACCTGGCGAAGGAAGCAGAAGATTTAGGTGTGTGGCAGAAGTATAATATACGCTTGATCGGGGTAGATATTAAAGCAATTGACAAAGCCGAGGACCGCGAAAAATTCCGCCAGTGGATGATTCAAATGGGAGTGCCTGTAGCACCGGCAAGAACGGCTAACTCTTTTTTAGAAGGAAAGGAGTTTGCGCAGGACATTGGTTTCCCTTTGGTAATTCGTCCCTCCTTTACGTTAGGTGGTACCGGCGGAGGATTTGTGCATGATGCCAGTGAACTGGACGAGGCATTGCAGCGGGGCATACAGGCATCGCCGATACATGAAGTACTTGTAGAAAAAGCGGTGCTTGGATGGAAAGAATTTGAATTAGAGTTGTTGCGTGACGCAGCCGATAACGTGGTTATTATTTGCACGGTAGAAAACTTTGACCCGATGGGTGTGCATACCGGCGATTCTATAACCGTTGCCCCGGCCATGACATTAAGTGATACTGCTTACCAGCTAATGCGTGATACCGCCATCCGTATGATGCGTGACCTTGGCAATTTTGCCGGTGGCTGCAATGTGCAATTTGCTCTCAATCCTGAAACTGAAGAAATTATAGCAGTAGAAATCAATCCCCGTGTTAGCCGTTCGTCGGCGTTAGCGTCAAAAGCTACAGGTTATCCTATCGCAAAAATTGCTGCTAAATTGGCCCTTGGTTTTACGTTGGATGAATTAAAAAATCCAATTGTTCAAACTACCTCCGCCTACTTTGAACCAGCACTTGACTACGTAATTGTAAAAATTCCCCGGTGGAACTTTGATAAGTTCAAAGGGGCGAATGATACTTTAGGCTTACAAATGAAAAGCGTTGGCGAAGTAATGGCCATTGGCCGCAGCTTTACCGAAGCAGTGCAAAAAGCCTGTCAGAGTTTAGAGAACAATGCGATTGGGCTGGGGTATTATGGCAAAAGCGCCATGAAGTCGGAAGAGCTTTTAGAGTATATAAAAATTCCGAAATGGGATCGCATCTTTCGTGTTAAAGATGCGCTGATGTTAGGCATCAGCGTAAATACAATCGCCAAGGCCACCTACATTGACCGCTGGTTTTTATACGAGATCCAAAAGATATGTAACATAGAAAAAGAATTAGGTAACTACTGGCTCGAAGAGTTGCCGCTTGACTTATTAAAAAAGGCAAAAATCCATGGCTTCAGCGATGAGCAGATTGCCCGCATTATACAAGATGGCAGTGAGGACGAAGTATACGAAAAACGCAAAGCTGCCGGCATAACCAGGGTTTATAAAATGGTAGATACCTGCAGTGCGGAGTTTGAAGCAAAGACCCCATATTTCTATAGCACGTTTGAAGAAGGTAATGACAATGAAAGCAAGGTTACCGATAAGAAGAAGATCATTGTTCTTGGCTCTGGCCCTAACCGTATCGGGCAGGGAATTGAATTTGATTATTGCTGCGTACATGGCTTATTAGCCATTAAAGAATGTGGGTATGAAGCCATCATGGTAAACTGTAATCCCGAAACGGTTTCCACTGATTTTGACATGGCCGATAAACTTTATTTTGAGCCTGTTTATTGGGAGCATTTATGGGAAATTATTGAACTGGAAAAGCCCGAAGGTGTTATTGTGCAATTAGGCGGACAAACCGCTTTGAAACTGGCCGAACGGCTTCATGAAAAAGGCATTAAGATCATTGGCACCAGCTACGACAATATGGATATTGCCGAAGATCGCGGCCGCTTTAGCGACAGGTTAAAAGAGCTTGACATTCCTTATCCCGAATATGGTACCGCTTTCAGTGTGGATGATGCCATTGAAGTAGCCAACCGGGTTGGTTATCCTGTACTCGTTCGTCCCAGTTATGTGTTGGGCGGGCAGCGCATGCGCATTGTAATTAATGATGATGAAGTAGAGAAGGCTGTTATCTCGTTACTAAAACATATTCCCGGTAATAAAATTTTAGTTGACCATTTTTTAGACCGTTGCCAGGAAGCGGAAATTGATGGCATTTTTGATGGTGATGATTTTCATGTAATGGGTGTGATGGAACATATAGAACCGGCCGGTATCCATAGTGGCGATAGCAATGCGGTGCTGCCTGCGTTCAACCTTACCCCATTGATTGTAACAACTATGGAGCATTATGCCGAAAAGATTGCCAGGGCTTTAGACATCCGTGGGTTGATCAATATACAATTCGCCATAAAAAGTGATAAGGTGTATGTGATAGAAGCCAATCCAAGAGCATCGCGTACTACGCCATTCATTGCTAAAGCGTATGGCATTCCTTACCTGAATGTTGCTACGAAAGTTATGATGGGAGAGGCAAAACTAAAAGACTTCACCTTTGAGAAGAACCTAAAAGGCTTTGCTATTAAAGAGCCGGTTTTTTCTTTCAATAAGTTTCCGAATGTAAATAAAGAATTAGGGCCGGAAATGAAAAGCACAGGTGAAGCGATACGGTTTATTAAAGATTTGCGGGATCCTTATTTCAGGCAATTGTATAAAGACAGGAGCATGTATTTGAGTAAATAAATTTCTGAACTGGGATTCTTGGGATTGATGGGATGTACAGGAAACAAATTAGTATGCAAAAAGAACTGGATTTTATTATTGTTCAATTGAAGGATGCCTATGAAGGCGACCCATGGTTTGGAAGAAGTGCAAAAGGCATTAGTAAGTGAAATAGATGAAGCAACCGCTTTTACCAGGCCCAATAACCAGCATAGTATTTTAGAATTAGTGTGGCATATGGTTACCTGGCGGGAGTTTATCATTGACCGTCTTAAACCCGCTAAAACAGCTGCTTATTTTGAGGAGAATGACTGGAGAGAATTAGATCATACGGATAAAACACTATGGCCCACAGGGCTGCAAAAATTACAGGAAACACAGGAGCAATTACTTTACCTGTTTCAGAATACAGAAGACGCCATTTTAAACCAGCCGGTAAAAGAAAGAAGCTATGATTTCCGAAAACTGTTGCACGGATTAATTCAACACGACATATACCGTTTAGGGCAAATAGCCTACATCAATAAATTCATCTCACACAGCTAAAACATTCCTGAAACGTTTAAATTTATCGGTTATCGTATTGAACCTGGCAAGCTTGATTTCGGGCTTGCATAAGTTTGGGGATAAAGGGCCAACGTTTAAAAAAGGGTTTGTTAGCTGTGTGGTCGGTGCGCCTTTTTAAAATGAGTGGTTCTTAGGCGAAGGATTTTTTACTTTGTTAGGTTACTGAAAGACATTCGGCAGGCTAAAATATTTAGTATCTTTAGGAGTCTATAATGCTAACAAAAATTTCTTTCAGCGGACTATGCAAATGCTATAGAAATTGAATTTAATTTGGTAAAAAACTCACCTTAATTCAATAAATGAAACTTTTAATTGAAAATACTGAAGCAGAATTAGGGGAAGGAATATTCCTAACTAAAGACGTTGCTCAAATATTAAATCTGCCTTATCCAAGGGTTAGATATTGGATGAATGAAATGTGGAGTAGTCGTTTCGGGCATGGTCGGCTATATGCATTTGGGGATAATAGAAATAAGGCTATTAACTTTTATACACTAATTGAATTTTATACATTTTCTCAACTAAGACTTAAAGGCGTTAGCGCAAAAAAGATAAAGGAAGTTCATGATTGTATTGCAAAAGATTTGAAGACACCATATCCTTTTGCACAAAATGTTCGTACCGATGGTCGTGGTGTTTGGTACGAACAATTGGGAGAATTGGTAAAAGCTGATAGAAAGCGTCAAATTGATTTAAAAAAATTGTTAGAGCCATTTTTGCATAGGATAGACTTTGGGAAATATGGAATCGCTGAAAGATACTTTCCATTAGACAAGTCAAAGAATATTGTAGTAGACCCCAAAAGGCAATTTGGTCAAGTAACTGTTGCTGGCAGAAATATCAGAGCTGATATTATTTTCAAATTGCATCTTGGAGGTGAGTCAATTGGAAATATTTGTACTTTGTACGACCTTAAAGTACCTCAGGTAAGAGACGCTATAAGATTTTACAAAACTGCTGCTTGATGTTTTTTCTTTTTGATGAAAACATACCTTATAAATTAGCCCAAGGGTTTATCTTGATTGAAGAAGCTGATAATAGCCCGCAAATTAAGGCTCAAATTGACCATATAAAACTTATGGGCAAGGAAGGTGCAGCCGATGATGAAGTCATAGAAATTGCTGGGAAAAAGAATGGCATCATTGTAACATTTGATAGAGACTTCAAGCATATTAAAAGCTATTACCTACTATACAAAAAACATGGTGCCGGAGTCGTTCTACTAAAACTCCAAAAGAAGGAATCCAATTATTGGGGGATTGTAAAAATTCTTACTAATAATTGGGAGAAAATAAAAACTACCCTACAGCACGAAAAACGACCTTTTGTCTATCAGGTAGATAATATGGGTATTAAACGTTTAGAGTTTTAATCACAACTATAATTCTCTCAGTCGCCCGGCCTATGCAGGCTAAACCCGCTTGCATTCAACAGCTGTATTACCGCAACTGCGGGCACAAATATATCCTGATAATCAACACTACTTTGTGCCCATCCTATCAATTTGTTATTGCAAGAGGGATTGAAGTGGAAATCCTTTTTGCCCTACATTTCGGCAAAAAGATTGGAACGAAAAGCCCGGCCCGCAGGGCTTGCCCAAATAAAAAAGACCGGCTTTTACACCAGTCTTTTTTTATTACACCTTACTGCTATGATGTTCTCATTAATCCAATGCCGGTTCCCTTCCAATCGGGGAACAGCTTTCCATCGCCCTTGATTTTTAAATGCGACGAAGCTACTTCATCAAACACCGCACGGAAGTCAGTAGTTACCGGTAAGTCACGGCGATCTTCTAAGTTTTCGATAGATAGCTCGGGCACTTTACCATGTACTTTACCGCCGTTAATATCGTTGCCTAAAATAAACATGCAGGAGCCGCGGCCATGGTCTGTTCCATTAGAACCATTTTGATGAACGGTGCGACCAAACTCTGTCATTGTCATCACTTCCACATCGTCCTGGTACTGGCCCATGTCAGTCCAGAAGGCGGTAATGGACGAACTTAAATCTCCAACGTTTCTTGAAAAAGTTCCAACTTCAGTTCCCTGGTTGTAATGCGTATCCCAACCACCACATTCAGCAAAAGCGATCTCCATACCCACATCCATTTTTATCAGTTGCGCCACCTGTTTTAACGAGTTACCCAATGGCGATACAGGATAGACGGCGCCATTTGCAGGACGGTAGCCTTTTACATCATTGCTTTTTAAAATTTTCATTGCTTCAAAGCTTTCCTTGCCTGTTTTGCTAAGGAGTGATGAAGAAGTTTTATCATATAGATCTTCGAAGCTTTTAGCAGCAGTAACGGCACCCATGTTATTCCCTTTCATTTGAATAGAGAAGTCTTCTAAATTAGAAATTGCTACGGCTGCATTATCGCCATAAAAAGATCGGGGTAAAGAAGAAGTAATGCTTACTGCCTGGAAAGGTGTAGCTGTTTCATGACCTAACAAACCGGTTGCACGGTTTAGCCATCCGCTTGCAGTGCCTTTACTAAACGGAGTACCGCTTTCCATATAATCCTGCGCATCGAAATGCGAGCGGGTTGTGTTAGGCGAACCAACACCATGAACGATAGCCAGCCGCTTTTCTTTAAACAAAGGTTCAAAAGAACTCATGGCGGGATGAAGGCCAAAGCGGCCATCTAAATCTATCAATGGTTTATTGGAAGATTTAGCCGCGGACATAAACAACGAAGGCCGGGCTTTTTGCAAATAGGTATCGGTAAATGGTGTAACAGCCATCAAGCCATCCATAGCACCGCGCTGAAAAATACACACCATTATTTTATGGCGTTTGTATGGCGACCAAAGCTTACGGCTTTGCGCGGCCTTTGCTATAAATGAGGGCACACCACCCAAACCAGCCGTAACCAGTGCCAGTGCGCCACCTTTTAAAAACGCTCTTCTTGAAGGAGTCATAAGAAAATTTTTATTGTTGTCTTTCAATTTTTGTACTTAGCTAAGTGCTACTATTAAGCGCCTATTGCGTCGCACTCTTATACGTCCTTATCGCTATTTAGCACTTCGTCGCGGAAGGCCTTCCTATCTTCTTTGAAACTCCGGTGAGCCAATAATGATTCCCACCACTTGTCCCAGCATAGAATTATTGCCTTTTGCCAGCAGTACCTGCGCATCATTGTTTTTCTTGCCTATTTTATTAGCCCCTTTACTTTCTTTTTTAGTCATTATCATATCACTACCACCATCTTCCATCATTGCTGTTTTTGAAGTAGGGGTTTGACTGGCTGCCTCATCAATTTTCTTTTGCAACTCCGGATCCTTCAGCATTGGTATAAGACGTTTTACCGTTTCCTCCACATTGCGTTCCGGCATTAAAATTTTACTGTATTTTCTTAATGCATCTTCTGCACTTTCAGGTTCATGGTTATCGTTTAATGCAAGCAGGTTAAGCTTCACACCCGGTATGCGTCCCGAGGCGAGTGCCAAGCCAAAATTCATGCGGTTTAAAAGTGAACCGGTGTTTATCCAATACTGGCCTTTATCAGGAAAGCCGGTTGGCGCCTGGTAGTTATATAATTTCTGTCCCATTTTATTTACCCACTGGTATAACTGAATAGGCGCTACTACATCGGCATTGGTAGCTCTTACAGAACTAATGGCCAGTTCAAAAGGTGATTTTGTTTTTTCACGCAGTGCATCCTTCGCCCAAAATTCAGGTGAGTTAACCATGGTGATAAGAACCTCTTTTATGTCGCCATTTTTATCTAAAAAGGTCTTAGCCATTTTATCAACCAGGCTTTGCGGAGGTGCATCGCTAACAAAGCGTATCGCTAATTTTTTAGAAATAAATTTTGCTGTAGAAGGATGGGTTGCTAAAAGATGAATAAGTTTTACGCCTTCTTCGTAACCGGCACCGGCGGGGAATGTAGTGCCTAATACTTTTTTCTCTCCGCCATCATGTTTGTTAGCCGCGAAAAGAAAATTATCATCATAAACAATA
>JAQBNG010000019.1 GCA_028288675.1 Flavisolibacter sp.
ATCAACTTCTGGTACAAATGTATAGCGTCTTGAAGTAGTGGTCAATTGCATTACTGCCCTGTTTTGGAGGTATGGTATTTACTTGGCAGCAGGTAGATAAACCAAAAAGGGGATAGGAGTTTTACGACTGTGTATCAGGCAATAATAAAAAAAGGCTGCATAGAAATGCTGCCTCGTTTAAAATCCAATATCCTATGAAAAACCAAGGCGAAACTAATAGTGTAAAGTTTAAGTAGCAAGCGATATTGAATAAATAAGGCTAAATGTGGAAAAGATTAACAACTGAGGGTTTATACTTAGCACCTCAGTAATTAACTTTTGAACCCTCTCAATTTGTACTGGCATATTTTTTTGAACCGGTGCTGTATATAACAAATAAGGATGGCAGCAGACAAAAAACACTTTGAAGAAGTGGCAGCATTTATAAAGGAACACCGGAGCAATGAGGCGGCTTTTGAAAAGCTGTACACAAGGTTAGTAGAAGAAACAGAAGCGCAGGCGTCTGATGCGGCTTATAAAACAGACTTGCTCCAGGTAAAACAGAAAGCAGCGGAAGAATATAACAAAGCAAAAGAAACCGGCGGTACCGCGTGGCCCGAATTTGAAAAGTTTGTTACCGGCTTTGAGAAAGCTGTAATCCAGGCAATGCATTCCTAAAACAGGAGAAATAGATCTCCACCGATTTATCAACGCCTCTATACATTAGCAGCCTTGTACAGGAGTATCTTCAACACTAAAAACTCATAGCACATGAATTATCGTTCTTTCAAAAATTATAAGGTAGCCGAAGTGGGTTTAGGCACATGGCAGTTAGGCAGCGCCGATTGGGGAGCCATTGATGAAGAAAAGGCATTAGGTATTTTGAAACAATATGTAAATGCAGGCGGCAATTTTATTGATACGGCCGATGTATATGGTATGGGTATGAGTGAAAAAGTAATTGGCCGATTTTTAAAAACAGTTACCACCCAGGTTTATATCGCTTCCAAACTTGGCAGAAGACAGGATGCACCTAACGGGTGGAGCCAAAACTTTAGCTACGATTTTATGCGCCAACAAGTGAAAGACTCACTGGAACATTTAGGCGTGCCCCGCTTATTTTTAGAACAACTGCATTGTATACCCACGGATGAATTACGCAAAGGCGAAGTGTTTGACCATTTAAGAAAACTACAGGGCGAAGGGCTGATTGAACATTGGGGTGCAAGTGTAGAAACAACCGAAGAAGCGCTGCTTTGCCTGGAGCAGGAAGGGCTGGCGTCTTTACAAATTATTTTCAACTTATTCAGGCAGCATGTGGCCGGTGAAGTATTTGCAAAAGCGGCTCAAAAAGGAGTGGCTATTATTGCAAGAGTGCCGCTGGCCAGCGGCTTGTTGACCGGCAAGTTTACAGCACAAACAAAGTTTAATGAAAACGACCACAGGAACTACAATTCTGCCGGTGACGCCTTTAATGCAGGAGAAACTTTTTCGGGAATAGAATTTGGCAAAGGCCTGCACTTAACAGATGAAATAAAAAAGCTTTTACCCGATGACCGCACAGCGCAGTGGGCTTTGCGTTGGATACTGGATTTCCCGGAAGTAACCACTGTAATTCCCGGCGCTTCTAATCCAAAACAAGTAGAAAGTAATGTAGAAGCCTCAGCACTGCCGCCGCTTTCTGCAGAAGTGCATCAACAGTTAATGACCTTGTATGATGCAGAAATTAAACCGGTAATAAGAGGGCATTATTAAACTATAACAGTACAAGGGTAAATCTTTAGTTGGGCGTGTCCCTTTGGGCCGGGCTATCCGCTGCAATCTTTTTTGCCCTTTGTCATGCTGAGCCTGTCGAAGCATCAGGCAAAGGGCAAAAAAGGATTTCCGCTTCTATCCCTCACGCAAACGTCACTTCATACGTAACATGACAATAGCCTATTTTATACAAGCTATTTTGTTTAATAAATAAATAAGAGAATGTAAAGGCTCAGCAATAAAATTTTATTATCTTCCACACCTATAAAATATAGAAGCTTATGAAAAAAATGATACTGCTTTTACTCATGTCGGTAGGTGCTCTTTTCCAATTTTGTTCTTCTACCAAAAAGGCGCAGGCAAGCGTACCAAAGGTTACCTATACTGCCAATGTACAGCCATTAATTGTCAACAACTGTTCGCCCTGCCATATTCCACCAAAAGGAAATAAAGAAGCACTAAACACTTACGAAACTGCAAAGGCCAACATTGATGAATCAATTGTACGCATTAATAAAAAACCCGATGAAAAAGGGTTTATGCCTTTCAAGCATCCAAAGCTTTCCGATTCTACTGTAAACGTTTTTGTTCAGTGGAAGGCTGATGGTTTACTAGAAAAATAAACAACTTCATCAAAATATAAAAAGAGGAAGGCCATTCAGGGCCTTCCTCTTTTTGCTATACGCTACTTTTTTATTACAGTACATCTTTAGTATGCGGCTTAACTGCAGTTAGCTCAATCTGCATTTTAATATCCGACCGCTTATAAACTCCTTCTTCAATAGGTACTTCTATAAACCCGAGTTTGCGATACATGGTTATCGCCGGCACCAGCCCGGTTTGCGAATAAAGAATTATTCTCTTCGCACCAAGACTTTTTGCTTTATCAAATGCCGCGTAGCTTATCGCTTCTGCAATGCCTTTTCTTCTGTAAGCCTCATCTACCGCCATCTTGGTAAACTCATACACTTCATCATTCACTTTCTTAAGAGCTACCGTTCCTGCAATTATACCATCATATTTTGCCATCAGCACTGCGCCGCCTTTCGCTAAAATTGCCTCTTGGGGCTGTTGAAGAACATATATATCAATCTCCTCGAGCCAGAAATGTTTTTCTATCCATGCCCTGTTGAATCTTTCAAAATAAGGCTGATGCTCCGGCTTGTAATCTATAATGGCTATGCTGTTCATCAATCGTATCAGTTATTATAAGTGAGCGACACTTAATTTATGTAAACCATGTTATAAAACCGGTTCAGTAAAATGAAAGGCAATATGTATTACCCGCCTTTATTCTTTAACGCTGATCTGCTCTTTTCTACGCACTATTATCTGGGGTCTTTCATTAAAGAGTTGCAAGGTGCCGGTAACACAGATCTCCTTATTTATGTAGGCTTCTTCAGGTGCGGAACTAAACTTCGCCCTATCCTCTTCATAAATAACAATAGTGAGTGGTTGATTGGGATAAGCGGCTCCCAGGTTCAACAAGGTTGGTTTACCCTTACTCCTGTCAAGGTAACGGGCGGTAAATACTTTTGCGCAAATAGTTACACTATCGCCTATATGTTGCGCTGCCTCTTCAGCTTTGATGTTGGTTACGAGCGGCGCTTCTGCCATCTTTGGCTCTGCTGCTTCGGTTACTGCCGCTACCGCTGCTACTGCTGGCTCTTTCGCAACATTGGCTGCCGGTAGTTTAGGCAGGTATTTTATAAACAATTTGCTTAGCCTCTTCGTTCGTTCCTGGTAGCGGGCAGGAATGCTTATATAAGTATAATCTTCTCCTGCCGACTTACGAATCCCTTTAAGTTTGTTCTGGCTTAAAACTTCCAGATCATTGCGGTTTATAGCATACCGGTGCTGATAGGCATTGAGCCCCTTGTCGCGGTACCAAAAGGATTGCCTGCCCGTTGATGTAAGTGCGATGGTACTGTCATTATCTAAATAAAAAACAACCTGATCCTGCCCGGTAATATTACTGACCCCTAAACCGTACCCGGAGACATAGGCAAAGTAAGACCGGCCGACGGCTCTTAACCGTAACGTGGTAACAACCGATTTCGCTTCTTTTATCGAAAGTGCATAAGTCTCTATGATCTTTTGTTTAGACTTATTATAGCTGATTCCCTTAAGTTTTTGAGCAGGCGCTAAAAGGGGTAATAACAGTAGAAAAGCAAAGAGGTGTCGCATAAGCTTTAATATTGATTTATCCGTTTAAGTTAATAAAAATCCGGCCAATTGAGCCCCTGCCATGCAACAGGTTGAAGTACACCCAGCGGATGTGTTTTGCCTGAACATTAATTAATTGGAATCCCCCGTTGTGTGAGATGGCTTACAGGTTAGTATCGTTCACCTGGCTTCATCGCTGTCGCCGTTACTTATAAAACAAACTTTAATCACAGCCTTATTTTCCTGCTATTGTTCTTTTGTAAACGCTATTGTTTTTAGGTTAAAGGAACCGGCGTCTGCATAAATTCTTATTACTAGTGTACCGGCATTTAAGCTGATATTCTTAATGGACTGAACCTGCCAGTTTTTTGTATCGCCCGTTTGCGGCACCGCCACCTCTTTAGCCACCACATTACCATTGACCAGTACAGATAATCTGCCACCAGCCGTATCAGAAGCTAATTGAAGACTTATTGTATATTTTCCTTTTTTAGCCACCTGTACTGTGTATTGTAACCATTCGCCTTTTTCAATATCACTTACAAAATAGCCATCATTTGTCGTGGAATCTTTGCGGATATCAACGCCATCATTTCTATAGATCCTTCCTTTGTTTCCTGCTCCCCTTTGACCGGAAACCCGATAGTCAGCCGTATCCATATCAAAGTATGCAACGCCATTACGGCCTAAATCATAGTCCACTGCGGCAATAGTAATTGAAGCAGCTATTTTATGATGTCTGAACGGTTTTGCTTCTGCGGAAAAGGGTTGACGCATCATAGCATCAATGACATCTTTATGGTAAATTGAATTTTCAAGTCTTGTGCTGTTTGCCAGTTGCATTAATCCACGGTAGGAATTGTCAGGCTCCGGCTTCCCTGCCATTCCACTCCAGTAATTCAATATTTGATTGTAGGCCTCATTGGACTTTATTTCCAATGGATTATTGAAACCCATCTTTTTTAGTGGCCACCATGCCCAGCCGATGTTATTTGACTCCAGTAAACGGATGGCTTCCGTAAACCAAACATTGGAGTTCTCGCCAGTTTCCCCCAGCCAAACAGGAATACTATATTGCTCCCGGGCCTTCAAAATATGCTGGATAGAAGCAAGGTCGTTTTTGTTCCAGTATTTATGAAAGCTTAGCACCATGTTGTTATCCCAGGGTGGTAAAATACCGCTGTAGTTATTGCCCCACCCATTGCCCTCAATAATTACGATATGTTTTTTATCCACTTCGCGAATAGCTTTTGTAACATCTTCCAGTAACTGCTTCAGTGGTGCGTTACCTTTTTCCTGTGTACCATTTTTATCCTTTAGCGGATCTGCAAAACCCCAGTTAGGTTCATTGATAATATCGTACGCCCCTATCCAAGGTTCATTCACATAACGGGCAGCAAGCTTGCGCCACAAGGCGATCATCTTTTGTTTATTCGCCTCACTTTCCCAAAGCGTTGGTTTTGATGTATCACCATCGGAAATATTTAAGTCGTTTCCTTGTCCCCCTGGCGCGGCATGCAAATCCAGTATCAGGTACATTTTGTTTGCTCTGCACCAGGCAAGCAAACTATCTGTCATGGCAAAGCCTTTCTCCAGCCAGGTGTTTTGTCCGGCTACAGGCTCCTGCTCAATGGGCAGCGTGTACAGGTTATAATGCATTGGCAACCGAACAGAGTTAAATCCCCATGCCCTCATAGAATCAATGTCGATTTTCCTTGTATGATTGGCTAACCACGCATCATAAAACTCCTGCGTCCGTTTAGTGCCAACAAGGGAATCAATTCGTTGACGGATCTTATGTTGCTGTCCTTCGCGGTTTACCCTAAGCATGTATCCTTCCTGTAGCATCCACCCACCAAGTCCCATTCCACGAAGCAGGACATTCTCCCCTTTTTCATTAACGATCCTCTTGCCATCTACCCTTAAAAACCCCTGGGCGTTTACTGTACCTATACAAGCAAAAAACAAAAGAAAAACAACCAATGGGAGTAAGCCTATCCAAGGTTTATCGGGAAAGACTTTCCTTGGGTGAAGCTTATTGATACATTTCATAAATACAGTTTCATTATTGATAAACCCTCACATAATCTATTTCCATTTTTTGCGGAAAGATATTCTCTGCTACGCCAAACTTACCACCCCAATTACCACCGACAGCAACATTGAGCAACAGGTGAAATTCTTTATCGTAAGGCCATGCATCACTGCCTGATCCTTCATTGGGAAACACATGATAGCTTTTACCATCAATAAAAAAAGAAATAGCTTTTGGTGTCCACTCCATAGCGTACGTATGAAAAGCTGTTGCCAGGTCGCTAATGCTTACACCTTTTGTTCTTTGTGTTCCTTTCGTGCCATTATAAGCTCCGGTATGTATGGTTCCGAACAATGAATCAGGCATATAGCCAACATTCTCCATAATATCTATTTCACCACTTTTCGGCCAACCGCCATACTCCCACTTTGTCGGAAGCATCCAGATAGCAGGCCACATGCCTTTTCCAGCTGGTAGCTTTGCACGCACTTCGAAGCGGCCGTATTTCCAGTCGCCTTTGTTTTTTGAAACAAGTCTTGCAGATGTATAATTAAACCCGGCATGCGACTCCTTCCTGGCTTCAATAACCAGTTTTCCATTTTCTACCCTTGCATTCTCCATACGGTTGCTTGTATAGTATTGCAACTCATTATTGCCCCATCCACAAACATCAGGACACCCGTTTCCCTTGTCGTAACTCCACCGCACACTGTCGGGCAAGCCGTTATAATTAAATTCATCTGACCATACCAGCTTCTTAAACTCACTTTGCGCAAAGCTATTATTGTATAGAGATAGAACTGCTAAGAGGGTAATTAACATCACCCTGGATTTATAAGTTGCCATTAAAAATTGTTTTAAATCGTCTGCTGATTTTGGGATTTATAAAAAAAGTGGAGGGTATCTACTAGAAAGAAAATACCGTCCACTTAATTACTAGACTGCTATATGAGAAAACTTTTATAATAAAAGAAATTAGTATCAACAATTTACACCAATCTAATTATACACTCTTACATAATCAATTTCAAAAGTGCCGGTTGTAAAAGCCGGGTCAACGGCACCCCCAAAATTGCCACCAATGGCAGTATTCAGAATGATGAAAAAGTTTTGGTTAAAAGGTGAAGCCGGATTGTTGACATAGGTGTAAAAAACGGCATCATCCACAGAGATCTTGATGGTAGTGGCCGACCACTCTAGACCATACCTATGAAACTCTGTAGTAACATTAGGGATTATCACGGTGCTACCATCGGCATTTCCACCGGAGCGGCCAGGATAATGCAGCGTGCCGAAAATTTTATTAGGCTGATTACCTACATGTTCCATAACATCTATCTCGCCGCAAGCCGGCCAGGGCGCAGTATTAATATTGCTACCCAACATCCAGGCAGCAGGCCATATTCCGCCGCCGGAGGGCAGTTTTGCTCTAACTTCCATCTTGCCATATTTAAAAGAGAACTTATCTTTTGTAAGTATTCTGGCAGATGTGTAAGCACTTCCGCTGAAGGTTTCTTTTTTTGTAATGATCTTTAATGTGCCGTTAGATACAATTACATTTTCTGGTCTGTTTGTATAATACTCTAACTCATTATTTCCCCAACCATTGTTAGCACCAAGATCGTAGCCCCATTTGGCTGGATCAGGGGCTCCGGGTGTATTAAATTCGTCGGACCAAACCACCGAAGATGAACTTGAACCTATTGTTATTGTAACCTGTATTGATTTGGAAACTGTTTGTCCACCGGAACTTTTAGCAACAACATTTACAGTGTATGTTCCTGCTGCCGGATACTTATAAGTTACCGAACCTGTTGAAACATTTTGAAAGGTTCCGTTACCAAAATCATATTCATAGCTGACGGCATTTGTGGCTGAAGCCACGAAGGAAACATTGCCGCTATTATCCGGGTTCACGGTTGCCGTTAAAGTAAGATTTGTTGGGGCACCGGAAACGGGTGCAGGCTTGCTTTCCTTTTTGCACGATGCCAACAGTCCAAAGGCAATCACTACTAAATACACCGACAGTTGTCTCATATAGATTATTTTACTTTCAATTTTTGATACCATGAATTACCATCAGCTCCTATGTTTCTTAAATGTAAGCTTGTAGCCGAAGCAGATAAAATTTCGTACGTAGTTCCTCCGGTACCAAAATTAATAATGCCGTTGCCCGGTACGGTAAATTGTACCTGGGTGGAAACTGCACCTGTAGAACCTGAAGTGGCATCCATAAAGGTGAGCATTTTTGTTCCGCCAGTGCTGAAACCATAACAATTATCACCACCGCTCATACCATAAAATGCAGATGCTGCTCCGATAGAAAACGATTGCCCTTTATTGTCAACCGACATAGAAATCCTGTTAAGCGCATCTTTAGAAAAAGTGATCTCGTCATCATAAGCACAGGCCTCTCTTGTATTGGGTGGTGCAGCGTAAAAGGAGGGAGTGAAACCGTTGGCCGGGCCTACACCAAAATGTCCAACTGCGGCTTTATCGGTTATCCATGTTTTAGACGAACCATTAGTTAATGCCTGGATAATAGCAGCAGGTATTTCAAAAGCAACAAACACTTTTATTTTTTTGCTGATAGTAGATGTTGCTCCGCCTTTGCCAATTGCATTAACAGTGATCGTATAGTCATTGGTGCCTGGGTTGGTGTACTTATAATTTATGGCTCCTGAAGGTACAGCCTGCGATCCTTTGCCATCGCCAAAATCAATATTATAAGAAAGGATATCAGTTGCTGTGGCAGTAACAATAACATTTCCTGTTCCATTTCCATTTGGGTTGGTAGCATCTGCACCAACAATGGAAGTGGTAAGCGTTAAACCGGATGGTGCTTTCAATTCGCCAAAGGAATATTTTTCCTTTTTGCAACTAATAGCTCCCACTAAGGCTACAAGTAAAAAGTATGATAGAATTATATTCTTATTCATTGTTCTTCTTTTAAATTAATTAAGGGTGATATCATCAAACAGGAAAGTGAAATTGGCTGAGCCATTGCCCATTGTACCATTATCGAAAATGAGTACGATCTTCTGGTATGAGTTAGCAACAGGTATAGCAGAATAATCAAAAGTCAATTCTTCCCAACCATTGGCAACAGTGGTAGTTACCTCTTTTTCGAAGCTGATAGTACTATTGGTCAGGTTTTCCACTTTCAGTAGAACCTTAGCTCCAACACGTGGAGAAAAAACTTTCATCTTAAAGGTTTTTTGTGTGGAAAAATTGATCGGGTTATCAAGAGCAATTAAACTTCCTCCCCATGTTTGGCCGGCGTTTTTTACCATGCGGGCAACTTTGGTGCTTGTGTTAATTCCACCAGATTGCGGATTGGCTATAACTGTGGTTACACCACCATCAAAGTTGGTAAACGTGTAGTTCAATGTTGCCGATTCAAATGTAAGAGGCAGGCTTAATGTGGCCGGTGCCGGGGCTACAAATGTTACATCATCCCAGTAAAATACTTTACCGTTTCCAGCTGTATTAAAGTCGAAGAAGATGTTAACTACGTTATACGTGAAAGATAAATTCAAGGCTTGTGTGCCAGCAGAATTATTGGCAAAATTAAACACCAATGTCTCCCATGCGTTAGCCACCGTGGTCATTGCTATTGTTTCTACCGACCTTGCGTTATTAGCCTTGTCTTCTACTTTTAAAAGAACAGGCAAGCCAGCAGCAGGTGAATAAACCCGTACGCTCATCTGCGTAGCTGTAGCAGAAAAAGGCAATGCAGTTGCCAATTGGCCAAGCGTAGTACCCGCCCATGTTTGTGCGCCATTTGGTTTGGTCGTCTTCTTTACTTTGTTTGTTGCGCTTAACGGATCAGTAGCATCAACTGTTACGTTTCCTCCGAAATCAGTGGTACCATAAATAACGTTTGGATTGTCGAAAGTTACCGGCAGTGTTAGTAAGGCAGAAGGCAATACATTAGTAAGGCGGATGTCATCGAATAGGAAGGTAAAGTTGGCAGAGCCATCGCCCATTGTACCATTGTCAAATATCAAAACAACTTTATGATACGCATTAGATGTATTAATAGCGGAGTAATCAAAAGCAAGGTCTTCCCATGTATTAGCTACTGTTGTACTTACTTCTTTCTCAAATGAAACAGCACCGTTCGTAAGATTTTCTACCTTCAGCAAAACCTTTGCTCCCACTCTTGGAGAAAATACTTTCATTCGAAAAACTTTATTGGCAGAGAAATCAATAGGACTTCCTAAAGTAATAAGGCTTCCACCATAAACCTGGTCTGCAGACTTAACCATGCGGCCAACCCTTGTGCTGGTATTGATGCCGTTAGATTGAGGATTATTAACTACTGTTACATTACCACCACCAAAGTTGCTGAACCCATAAACAACGGTTGACGATTCAAATGTTATAGGTAACAATACAGGGTTAACAATAGTGATTGGTTTAATAAGTTCAGTAGTAGCGGCACCACCACTAAAAGCAACAACCTTTACCTGGTAGGTACCAACTGTTGCGTAAGTATGCGTCAGCACATCACCTTCTATGAAAGAAACCGGAACTTCGTTAGGCACATCACCATAATATACTTTAAAGTTGGTTTCGTATAAAGCCTTTGCGGTAACACTTACTTTCATGCTATTCGCAGGATCTACAGTAACAGTAAATTCAAGGTTTTCGGGAGCCCTGAAAGCAACGGTTAATTGTTTCGTTGCCTCCGCCGTTTTACCATTAATCGCATGACCAACAAGCTTTACGTTGTACACACCTTCGGCATATTTATGCGTAACGTTTTTACCGGCGGCTACCTTAACAAATGTTGTTGATGCGTTATCTCCAAAATATACATCGTACGATATGGCACCGGCACCATTAGGTGTGATAGTTACCATACCGGTATTATCTTGTGTTATTTCAAATAGTGCTGATAGCTGATCCGGAGCATTGCCTGTTTGAGCAAAAGAAACGTCGTCATTGACTTCTTTTTTACAACCGGCTGCAACAAACAGTAAAAAAGCAATACTCAAAAAATATTTAAAAGTGCTCATGGTTTGTTTTTAAAAATTTAGAAATTAATAGCTGGGGTTTTGTTTCAGGCCAGATATATCGATCTCTGTTTGAGGAATAGGAAATACTTCGTGTTTGCCTGCTACAAAACCGGGAATTTTAGTGGCAGCCTGGCCGGTTCTTACCAGGTCGAAAAAACGATGGCCTTCCATTGCTAATTCCAGCCTTCTTTCATCCCATATAGCTTGCCTTAATGCAGTACCAGTTGCAGTGCTGTTTTGAGATGCATTTCCAAAAGCCCTCTCTCTTACTTTATTCAGGTATGATAATGCTTTCGCATCGTTAGGAGAGCTGGAACGGTTGTAGGCTTCTGCCGCCATTAATAAAACATCCGCATACCTGATGATCCTGAAATTATTGAGGTAGTTCAACTCCAGTTGTCCTGAGGTTTCTCCTTTACGCGGTAAATATTTTTGATTATATAAGCCGGTATTTTTATAGGGGGCAACCTGGTAAGTAATATTATAAGATGGGTTGGCTGCCTTATACGCTTCAATATCTAATACCGTTACGTCTTTTCTTTTATCACCGGCTGTAAAGGCTGCAGCCAGGTTTTGTGTTGGAAGGTTAGTGCTCCAACCCGGTGCATAAGGCATAGCCGCAGAACCATTTAAACCGCGAATACCTGTCTGCTGCACCGCATAGTTACCTTGCCCCCTGTTATAGCCTCCCCAGTTGTAGTAAGGTGACGTATTTGAGTATTGAATTTCAAAAACAGATTCAGGACCATTTTCGCCGGAGGCTAAAAACATAGAACCGAAATCAGCAACCAATGAATAGACGTTGCTGTTAATTACATTATCCAACATAGCCGCGGCTTCTGCAAATTTGTTCTGGTATAAATACACCTTGCCAAGGAGGGCTTGTGCTGCACCTTTTGTTATCCTTCCTTTTTGAGCCTGCGTAACAGGCAACACTGAAATGGCGCTATTTAAATCCGCTTCAATTTGCTTGTACACATCCCCCTTTGGAGAACGCTGTAAAGATTTCGATTCAGAAAGACCTAACCTTTTATCGGTAAACAAAGGCACATCACCAAACAAGCGAACCAAGTGGAAATAGTAGTAAGCCCTTAGAAAATTAACCTCTCCATATAAGGCCTCTTTACCTGCGAATTCAACAGTTGTACCGGCAAGGTTTTTTGCTTTGTACTGATTTAGATAATTAGCCCGGTTGATGCCTTCGTAAGCAGCTTTCCAAAGTTCTGTAAGTGTAGAGTTAACCGGAGTATGAGTGTAGTCATCTATCTGTTGAAGCGACAATACATCCGACGCATTTTCTCCGCCGCTTACGGCGTTGTCAGAGGCTATATCTCCAACTGGTACCTCCTGATTAAGCCATTGCAAAGGACTGTACACGCTAATAGCCATAGTACGGTAATCCGATTCGGATTTCAGGTAATCCAATTCTGTTGTTCTGAAATCTTCGTGTGGATTATAATCCACCCATTTTTTGCAGGCTGTAAATAGCATAACCACTAACAGCAGGGCAAAAATTTTTATTATTCTATTGTTCATTGTAATAGTATTTTAAAGGAGGTTATAGTTTGATATCAAGTCCTACTGCATAAGTGCGGGCCTGCGGATAGGCGCCGCGATCTACACCTGTGTCTAAAATGCCACCGGGTATTTCAGGATCAAA
>JAQBNG010000064.1 GCA_028288675.1 Flavisolibacter sp.
GGCTGTTTTATAAAGAACACGTTTTAATGGGAAAAGTTTATTCACTTGTAAGCAAGCAAACCGTGCCTGTAAGCTTGGAAGAAGTTTGGGCCTTCTTCTCCGATGCAAAAAACCTGACAGCGGTTACCCCACCGCACCTGAATTTAAAAGTTACCAATGAAGTATATGGTGGCGCACTTTATCCCGGCCAGGTAATGACGTATAAAGTAAAGCCTTTGTTAGGCATCCCAATTTCGTGGATGACAGAGATAACGCATGTAGAGCACATGAAATATTTTGTAGATGAACAGCGCAAAGGACCATACAAACTATGGCATCACCAGCATCATTTTAAAAGTATAAATGGCGGCGTGGAAATGACTGACCTTGTACATTACCGCCTGCCGCTTGGTATATTAGGAAGCCTTGCAAACAGCTTGCTGGTAAAAAACGAATTGAATAAAATATTTGCTTACCGGTATCAAAAAGTAATTGAGTTGTTTGGCAAGTGGGAAGGAGAGGAGATGAAGGTTAATATGCAATAAGCAATTGGCAAGATGCAACGAAAGGCTAGTTTGCCAGTTGCTAATTGCCTATTGACTATCCCGGAATACGTGAAATGTATTTTTCTATTTGCTTTATCTGATCAACAATCTGTGGTGTAGTGGGCTTTAAGGCTTTTGCTTTCCGAAAGAAATCTTTAGCAGCCCTAAACTCACGTTTGTTCATCATGATAGAACACATCTGCAGGTAAGCGGCTGCGTTATTTTCTTTATCGGGCAAGCCTTTTCGCAAAGCCTGCCTTATGTAGCTTTCGCCTTGTTTTAAATCGTTCTTTTGTAAGGATAACATTCCCATTTGCAACAGGCTGGCGCCTTCGGCTTCCTTCATCGGCATACCGAGATCCAGCCCTTTTTTCATATTTATTTCGGCCCCTTCAAAGTCCTGCTTCATCATTGCCAGGTTACCCTTTAACGTATAATAGACCGAGCGGATTGGCTTATATAAAAGGTTAGGAAATTTTATGGAGTTTACAATTTTTTCGGCTTCTTCCATATTGCCTTCCTCCATGTGAACCTGTATGAGGCGCAGAGGACCAAAGAAAAAATGACCTGCAATTAAGATAACTCCAACAAGGTATAATGGAAACACAGGCCAAAAGCCACTGATGGTAAGATTCATGGCAATCCCTGCAACAAGAAGGGCGATTCCTATATATAAACGGTATTTTATCAGTAAGTTATAAAACTTCATATCCTGCAATTAAAACGTCGGCAAAGATAAGCGTGAAAGGCCAAGGAGAAGTTATTTAGCGTCATTGATCTCTATCCACCAGCCATCGGGGTCTTTAAAATAAATCTGTTTTACGCCATCCACTCTTGTCGTAATTGATTGTGGCTTGCCGGGCCAATCCTCGTAAGCTACTCCCGCTTTATTTAGCCGGGCAACAAAAGCATCTACCGAAGAAACGCTAAAGCACAGGTGGCTATTCTTATCGTGGGAGGTTACCGCAGCAGCGCCACTAATTAAATGGAGGGAACTATTTTTACTTAAATAAAACCAGGTGTGACGCCCATCGTGAAATGGTTCGGGAATGGTATCAAGCTGTACCACTTCCCGGTAAAAGTTGGTGCTCCTTTTAAGGTCTTGCACATAAACGGCTATATGGTTAAGAACTGTTTTCTGTGTAAAGCCCTGGTAGGAAATAAGTAGCACAAATACACTAATGCAGGCGGCGTTTTTTTTCATGTGGTTTAGTTAATTTGATAAATGTAAGTTTTCGGCAGGATTGTTTGCGTGATAAACTTCGTATCCTTTATTTTTGTGCCCTTTAAATTGGTCCCGTAGTTCAATGGATAGAATAGAAGTTTCCTAAACTTTAGATGCAAGTTCGATTCTTGCCGGGACCACCAATGTCCGTTTTGGGAAGAAATGGGAAGGTTTGGGCAGATCGGAGACGATAAAGGTCAAAAAGGGATAAACTTTGTAGCTAAAATCGGTTCGATTTATAAAATGAAGGGTACTATTTCCTCTTAATAAATCTTTACCTCATTCTGTGATCTATTCAACCCTCAGATAAAAGGTTATCTATCTCGATTTGGTAGGAGTATGTATTTTTCACTTTTTCCAGCCTTCGGATTTTTCGAATCGCTAATTGCTTACCTAAAAAATTCAACTTTGCGCTGCAACAGCTATAAAGAATGGACAAAAACTATCTCAAACAGCTTTTCCCCGACCTTGAAGAAGGTTTATATAATGAATTGGTAGAACATGGTACTATAAAAGAAGTAAAAGCAGGAGAAACCCTTTTAAAAGTCGGGCAAACCATCCGCTCCACCATGTTAATATTAGATGGCTTGGTAAAGTTGTACAGGGAAGACGATGAAGGCAAAGAGTTTTTTATTTATCACCTTGATGCCGGTCAGGCTTGTTCTCTTTCTATGGTTTGCGCAGCTAAGCATGAAACAAGTGAGGTGCTTGCAAAAGCACTTACCGATGCTACAATATTAGCCATTCCCTTAGAGTTTATGGACCAGTGGATGAGTAAATACAAAACCTGGTATCAGTTCGTTATCACATCATATCGTAACCGGTTTGAAGAATTGCTGAAAACAATTGATGCCATTGCTTTTTCAAACATGGATGAACGCCTGGAGGATTATATAAAAAAACAAGTTGCCCGGTTAGGCAACAACGTAAAAATGACACATCAGGCTATAGCTACTGACCTCAACTCTTCCCGTGAAGTTATTAGCAGGCTGCTAAAAAAGATGGAGGCAAAAGGATGGCTCATCATTCATCGCAACTCCATGGAATGGATTAAAAAGGGTTAGAAAGGGCTATGTGACATAAATCACTGTAGGTCCACAGTAATGCAATCAAATTTGCATTATGGAAGTCGCAGGCTACATAGCGTCATTATTTATCGGAGTATCGTTAGGCTTGATTGGTGGCGGCGGCTCAATACTTACTGTGCCTGTACTCGTTTACCTGTTTGCCATTTCACCAACCATTGCTATTAGCTACTCACTTTTTATCGTAGGCTTTACAAGCCTTGTAGGTGCGTTTAATTATTACCGCAAAGGCTTGGTCAACTTCAAAACAGTTTTACTTTTCGGTTCATCTTCTATCACTACTGTTTTCATTGCACGAAAGTTCATCATTCCATTCTTACCAAATGTTTTTTTCAGGCTCGGCTCTTTTGAGGTCACCCATTCATTATTTGTTATGGTTGTATTTGCCATACTTATGGTTGCGGCTTCCGTATCAATGATTAGAGGTAAGAAGATTGTAGAAGAAAAGCAAACCAATGAAAAGCCATGGATGCTGGTAATATATGGAGTGTTTATTGGTTTAGTAACAGGTTTTTTAGGCGCTGGTGGTGGCTTCTTGCTGATACCTGCATTAGTGATATTAATGAAGTTGCCGATGAAGCAAGCTATTGGAACATCGCTTTTGATTATTGCGCTTAATTCCTTAATTGGTGTTTTAGGCGACATTGGTCGTCATGCAATTGATTGGAAATTCATAAGCATAGTTTCTGCCATAGCAATTGCAGGTATTTTCATCGGCGGTTATTTTAATCAGAAAGTAAACAGTAATAAACTAAAGAAAGCGTTTGGCTGGTTTGTATTGCTGATGGGTATTTACATTATTGTTAAAGAACTGGTTTTATAAATGCTAAGTGACAATTATCACACTTATCGAAGGATGATTGCAAGAACTTTGAAACATCAAAAAGCACAAAAAATTATTATGAAGAATTGGACAATAAATAATAGACTGTATTTCATCGGAGCAGCATTAGGCGCAATAGCAGGCTTTCTTTATTGGAAGTATGTAGGATGCTTAACGGGCACATGTTCCATCACATCTAATCCAGTAAACAGCACACTCTACTTTGCATTATTGGGGTCAGTGCTATTTGGAGCATTTAAGAAACAACCAAAGACAACAGCAACAGACAACCAATAAATAATTATGATAGAATTTTTGAAGCAGCCGTGGGCATGGTATGTAGCCGGTCCATTAATAGGTTTGATGGTGCCTGCATTATTAATATTAGGCAATAAAACGTTAGGAATATCTTCTTCGCTACGTCATGTATGTGCAGCTTGTATACCTGCAAAAATTCCATTCTTTAATTACGATTGGAAGAAAGAAGCATGGAACTTGGTTTTTGTTGCAGGTATAATTTTAGGTGCTTTTATAGTGGCAACTTTTTTAAGCAATCCAAACCCTGTTAGCATTAATCCTAAACTGGTTGCGGAACTTAACGGTTACGGCATAACAGACCAACATTCATTATTGCCCGATCAATTATTCAATTGGCAGCAATTGTTTACCGTTAAAGGTTTGTTCTTTATGGTATTTGGTGGCTTCCTGGTAGGCTTTGGAACCCGTTATGCAGGAGGTTGCACAAGTGGTCATGCAATCATGGGATTATCTAATTTGCAATTGCCTTCTTTGATAGCAACCATCAGTTTTATGGCAGGTGGCTTCCTCATGGCTAACGTTATTCTTCCCTTTATTTTAAAATTATAATCAATGCAAACAGCACTTATAAAACCAATACATACAAATACTGATTTTGAAGTAAGGTCATTAGATGTAGTAGACAATCAAGAGCCAAAAAAGGAAAGTATTTTAAGTTACCTGAAGTATTTAATAATGGGCTTACTCTTCGGCATTATCCTGGTAAAATCTGAAGTCATTTCATGGTATCGAATACAGGAAATGTTTAGGCTGCAAAGTTTTCACATGTTTGGTGTAATCGGTTCGGCAGTAGTTACAGGTATTGTATCAGTATGGCTTATAAAGAAATTCAACATCAAAACAATCAGAGGTGAAAAGATACAATTGCCAACCAAGAAATTCAACAAAGGACAGATTTATGGCGGTTTAATTTTTGGCTTTGGATGGGCAATTACAGGAGCTTGCCCTGGTCCTTTATTTGCTCAAATTGGTTCAGGTTTTAGTGTAATTTTTATTACGCTTCTAAGTGCGATTGCAGGCACTTGGTTGTATGGTTTACTAAGAGAAAAATTACCACATTAGAACAGGTTCTAAGTGACAAGTGTCACTAAACAGAAAATAAAGATTAAAGAAGTTTGCAACGTAAATAAAAGATTATGCAGATAAAACAATTTGAAGATAAAAACCTTTCACACTACAGTTATGCAGTATTGAGCAAGTACGAAAAGAAGATAATTTTGATTGACCCGGCACGCAATCCCCGGCAATATTTTGATTACGCAAAAGAACATGGTGCCCAAATAGCAGGTATTATTGAAACACACCCTCATGCGGATTTTGTAAGCGGTCATTTAGAATTGCATCAAACTACAGGAGCAACAATTTATACAAGCAAAGAGGTTCATGCCTTATATCCGCACCAGGCTTTTGATGAAGGGCAAACAATACAATTGGGAAACATAAAATTAACAGCACTTAATACACCAGGTCATTCACCAGATAGCATTAGCATTTTATTGGAACATGATGGAAAACAAAAAGCTGTTTTTACAGGTGACACACTTTTCATCGGTGATTGTGGCAGGCCTGATTTAAGAGAAGGTGCAGGAAAAATACAAACAACAAGAACGGAACTTGCAAAGCAGATGTATCATTCTTTGAGAGATAAACTGATAAAGTTGAAGGATGATGTAACAGTTTACCCGGCACACGGCGCAGGCACACTTTGCGGTAAAAATTTAAGTAAAGAAAGCAGCAGTACCGTTGGAGAAGAAAAGAAAACAAACTGGAGTTTACAGGAAGCAACAGAAGATGAATTTGTACAAAACTTATTAGCAGACCAGCCCTTTGTTCCTCATTATTTTCCATTTAATGTAGAACTGAACAGAAAGGGCGCAGCAGGTTTAAAAGGAAGCATTGACAAGATTAAAACTGGTGATATAGCTGATGAAAAAACCACATCAACTTTGAATAAAACGATATGGGTAATTGATACAAGAGGCGAAGAAGATTTTAAGAAAGGACATTTGCCGCAGTCAATTAACCTTATGGAAAAAGGCAAATTTGAAACATGGTTAGGTAGTATAATCAAACCCGGTGAACAATTTTATTTAGCAAGCGACAGTAAAGAGCAATTACGAACAATGTTGGAAAGAACGGCTGCTATCGGTTATGAAAGCCAGGTAGCAGAAGGCTTTGTGATTGAAAGCGGCTCTATAAAAGAAGAAAAGCTTGATGTAGGCGAGTTTAAAAATCATCAGCAGGATTATACGATAATTGATGTTAGAAATACCTCTGAAGTGAAAGAAGAAAAGATTTTTCAAAAAAGTATATCTATGCCTTTAGCAGAAATCAGAAGCCGGGTTAATGAAATTCCAACTGACAAGCCAATTGTTGTTCATTGTGCAGGAGGTTATAGAAGTGCAGCAGCAAGTTCATTGATAAATTCTCAATTGAATGGCACTGTAAAAGTTCTTGATTTGGGTGAAGCAATAAAACAGTTTCCATAAAAGTAATAACGTGAATATTTCTGAACAACAACATTGGGATAAAGTATATAGCACAAAAGCAGAAGCTGAAGTAAGCTGGTTTGAGCCGTACCCAAAAACTTCAATGGAGTTTGTTGAACTTTTCAATCTGCCATTCGATGCAAACATCATAGACATTGGCGGAGGTGATAGCCACTTTGTGGATGCATTGCTTGATAAGGGATATAACAATATTTATGTTTTGGACATATCAGCATACGCTATAGAAAGAGCAAAACAAAGGTTAGGTGAAAGTGCATCGAGAGTTCATTGGATTATCGCAGAGATAACAGAATTTGAACTACCGGTACAGTTTCACTTTTGGCATGATAGAGCAGCA
Source organism: Flavisolibacter sp. (assembly GCA_028288675.1). Taxonomy (GTDB): domain Bacteria; phylum Bacteroidota; class Bacteroidia; order Chitinophagales; family Chitinophagaceae; genus Flavisolibacter. Next base: position 6,823 of record JAQBNG010000064.1, read on the forward strand.
TTTCATTTTCTTACCACAGAAGATAAGGTTTACAGGTATGTTTCCCTTGCTGAAGATGCTATCAAGAAAGATGGCTACTTAATACTTGGCACTTTTTCAGAAAACGGTCCTACAACGTGCAGTGGTTTAGAAATCAAGCAATACTCCGAAGCATCAATGTCTGCAAGATTTGAAATAGCCTTTGACAGAATAAAATGTATTGAGGAAAATCACACAACACCTTTTAACACAGTGCAGAACTTTCTGTATTGCAGTTTTAAAAAGAAGTAGAATTATAGACCTGGAAAAACTCGAACTTTTTGATGGTCAACTTTACCCGTAATATCTAATAAGGGACACAAATCTCTTAAATCTTGAAGCATTTGGTTCGAGTTTTCAACCCTCGGGGCCACCTAAGCAGAATTTTTAAAACGATGTCAGAAATTTTCGTGATTTAATAAGCAGCCGGTTTCATGATGTAAACATCGATATCAACTACTCCTCCTCTTCCATACCTTGCTCCTCTATATGCACTTTGAACGTTTGCATAGCCTTACCTAAATGCAGTATGATGATATTAGTTCATCCACATAAATTAAAGTCATTTAAGCGTACATACTATTCTGACAATCTTAATTACTAAAGGCTGTATTTTTAAAACAATTCATGCTGGTGCTTTTTCTTTCCGCTGCCCCTTTTTACAAATAGAACAGTCTAAAATAATAGACTAGTACAGAGGTTCGAATAATTCCTTTTTCTGTTTTTTTATTTAGTAGTTACCGCTGCCATAAACAATATCCTCCGTACATTCAATCCTCATTAACTAAGGCAAGCGAAACTTTTAATGGAAGCCATTTCTACTAAATCAAGGTTCTCGTTTTTACAAGGCGGCGGCGAGTTGGGCAGTCTTACCCGTAATTATAACTGGTCTCAAACATCAATTGGTGACCCTGAACAATGGCCGCAAAGCCTGCGTACAACCGTTAGTATTATTCTAAATTCTAAGTTTCCCATGTTTCTTTGGTGGGGTGATGAGTTACTTCAATTTTACAATGATGCTTACCGCCCAAGCCTTGGATATAACGGAAAACATCCATCCGCATTGGGACAAAAAGGAGAAGAGTGCTGGCCAGAAATATGGCCCGTTATCAAACCATTGATTGACCAGGTGCTTGCCGGGGGCGAAGCTACCTGGAGCGAGGACCAACTCATTCCTATTTATCGCAATGGTTGTTTAGAAGATGTGTATTGGACGTTTAGCTATACCCCTGTAAACGATGAAGAAGGAGACGTGGGCGGAGTGCTTGTAGTGTGTACAGAAACTACAGACAAGGTAAAAACAGTAGCTACCCTCCGGTTATCGGATAGTCGTTTTCAAAACCTGGTGCGGGAAGCTTCTGTTGGAATCATTCTTTTGAGCGGTGAAGCAATGATAGTTGATCTGGTTAATGAAAGCTATGGCGGGATAATTGACCGTACCCCTGCAGAGTTGATGGGGAAACCTTTGTTTACCATTATACCTGAGACAGAAGAAGTTTTTCGGCCGATACTAGAAAGTGTGCGAACAACCGGTGAGCCAATTTACCTCTACGGCCAGCCCTATCATATTAACTTGTACGGAGTAAAAAAAGAAGGGTTTCTGGATATAGTTTGTCAGCCCTATAAAGAAGGCAACGGAACTATTAGCGGTGTGTTGGTACTTTGCCATGATGTAACCCAAACAGTAACAGCCCGCAGAAATATTGAAGAAAGCGAGCACCGGTTTCGCAGCCTGATTGAACAGTCAACTATCGCTACCTGTCTTTTTACCGGCAGGGAAATGATTATAGAAGTAGCCAATGAAACAATCCTTCGCTATTGGGGTAAAAATCATTTAATTATCGGTAAACCTTTGCAGGAAGCTGTACCTGAGTTAGAAGGGCAGGACTTTTTACAAATATTAGATGATGTATTTACTACAGGAAAGCCGTATGTAGCAAAAAACTCAAAAGCTTCTCTCGTCATAGATGGCAAGCTTACCGACGCCTATTTTGATTTTATTTATAAACCAATGTTTAATAAAGCCGGTGATGTATATGGTATTATGGATACCGCGGTGGATGTAACCGAAAAAGTGCTGGCTCAAAATAAGATTGAAGAAAGCGAACAAAATTTGCGCAATACAATTTTACAGGCACCAGTAGCCATGTGTATTTTCAGAGGGCCGGAACATGTAGTGGAAATTGCCAACGACCGTATGTTTGAGCTGTGGGGTAAAAGACTTGAAGACGTAATAAGCAAACCCATTTTTGAAGGATTGCCCGAAGCTAAAGGGCAGGGGTTTCAAACTTTACTGGACAACGTTTATACAAAAGGTGAAACTTATAAAGCATATGGAGTTGCGGTTATGTTGCCCCGTGAAAGCAGTATTGAAACCGTTTATCTTGATTTTGTTTACGAGGCGTTTAGGGATGCGGACAACACCATCTCGGGTGTAATGGCTGTAGCTACTGATGTAACAGAACAAGTGCTTGCCCGGAAAAAAATTGAAACCAGTGAGGCTCGTTTTCGCCTTATGGCAGATGCTATGCCGCAGTTTGCCTGGACGGGAGATGCAAATGGCAACCTTAATTATTACAACCAGGCTGTCTATGACTATTCAGGATTAAGCTATGAACAGATTCAAAAAGATGGCTGGCTGCAGATAATTCATCCCGATGACAGGGAGGATAATATAAAGATGTGGATGCATTCTATGGAAACTGGCGAAGATTTTATTTTTCAACACCGTTTTAAAAATGCCGCCGGCGATTATCGCTGGCAATTGAGCAGGGCCGTGCCACAACGGGACAGCGAAGGCGTAATTCAATTATGGATAGGTACAAGTACTGATATTCATGAGCAAAAATTGTTTGAAGAGGAATTAGCCAAACAAGTTGAGCAGCGCACCGGGCAGTTAAGTGCGATGAATGAAGAACTGACTATGGTTAACCAGGAATTTGCCGCAGCCAATCAACAGTTGATACGTTCTAATGAAGAACTGGAACAATTCACTTATGCCGCCTCTCATGATATGCAAGAGCCGCTGCGTAAGGTGCATACGTTCACTACTTTTTTGTTGGATAATAATTCGGCGCAGCTGGATGAGCGTGGTAAAACCTATCTCGCAAAAATCGGCACCTCTGTCCATCGCATGAAAAATATTATCGACGATTTACTCAACTACTCCCACCAGACAAGAGAGGAGCAAGAGCTTGAGCCGGTTAACCTTAACAAAATAATTGAAGATATTGAGGCGGATCTTGAACTGGTGATCCAGCAAAAGAAGGCCGTGATTATTAAAGATGAAATGATACAAATAAAAGCAGTGCCCACGCAAATGACACAGCTTTTTTTCAATTTGTTCAGCAACGCTTTAAAGTTTTCGAAGCAGGATGTACCGGTGCAAATCAATATACAAAGCGAGCTTCTTTCAGCAGAAGAAGCGGCCCTGCTTACGATGCCCAGCCTGCAACGGAGTTATGCTAAGATTAGTTTTTGCGATAACGGTATTGGCTTTGGCCAGCAACATGCTACGCAAATTTTCAACCTCTTTAAGCGCCTGCATGGCAAGAGCGAATACGAAGGAACAGGCATTGGCCTGGGCCTTTGTAAAAAAATTGTGCAAAACCACCAGGGCGTTATTTGGGCAGAATCGGAAGAGGATAAAGGGGCGCGGTTTTATATTGTGTTGCCGGTGTAATGGTCTGTCTTGGTACACCTTTTTGCAGGTATTGCTTTTTCTCCCGCTAAACTGTAAGCAGTAAATTGCTTTTCTATAGATGTGTTTCTTTAAAACAACATTCTTTTGACCTAAGATTGTGAAGGCGTCTATCTACCTAATAACTTATCTTTAAAAAGCATTTAAGTTTATTTAACAGCTTAGCATCTGATTGTTGTTTTTATGATTGTTTCCAGTTTCAATGCTCCTTTTATTATGACTTATAATTATTTATTACCCGTATGCACTCACATATCAGCAACCTGAACTCAAATAGTATTGAAACAGATTTATATAAAATGTTTTATTCTCCAATTGCACCATTCCGAAAAGTAAAGGCAAACGAATCAGTGTAGCTGAAGTGAAATACCAGCCCGCACCCAATGCCCGGACATTTAATGCGTTCAGTAACTTAGGCCATCCAGGGTAATATAATGGAAAAGATAAAAACACTTACTATGACAGCAAATCTTTCCCAGGAGCATAAACAGCGTTTTATAGAAATTAAGGCCAGCCTGGCAGAATTAGGCTGCCGTGAAGCGGCTTTCATACGTGTGGAGTTACTTTTTTTTGAAGCGCTAACCATCTCCCGCAGCTATAGCAATAACGAACAGGAAAATAGGCTGCTGGCTGCATTAAAAGATCTGCAGGCTAATGATTATGCAGCTGCTTCGGGAAACTTCGCTAAAGCCATTCAGCGGGAGAGAGCCATAAGGCGGTTTGTAAATGGATTTAAAATAATACTTACAAAAGCCGGTAAAAATTTATTTCTTCAGTTAAATGCGAATGCACTGTTGTGAGAATGCCATTCAGGTATAAATTTATTCGATTTTAATCAGCCTTGTAAACCCCTTTTGTGTGATCTAGCTAATCTGCACTTCATCCATAAAAAGCTATACTGCTTTAAACTCCGCAAAATCCACCGCTAATTGAGGTTAGAATAGCTGTGCTTCCCTTACCTCTTTCCCTTTGGCTATAAAAAAATGGTAGTTCTGGAAAAAACTATTTTCTAAAAAATGAAATATCATTTAGAACGCAAAAGTTAATTTTTCTCTACAAAATATATTTTGAAAACTTGTTCAATGCCGCAGGTTGCCGGTCTGGTATAGTAGATGAATTTGGCAGGCAATCGATAAATAACCGCAGCTGGAAGAGTGGAGGAATTATTCCATTCTCAATTTAATACTGCACTCTTCTAACGTGCTGGACTACTTGCCAACTGGTATTTTTGAGTTAGCCGGCCATTATTCGTATTGATATGTTATTGCAAATAATAGCATTACAGATACTGAGGATAAAAAATTAACTGCTGTATTGTCTATTTTACCGTTAGATGTAGTACTCTTGCCGTACGATGGGCAGCCTTCTATTCTATTAAGTAATAAAATAGAAAACGCTTTTAAGCAGCGTAAAAAGAGAAAATCATGCGTCTTCTTGAGCTTGATTTATCATGACCTTCTTTTTGTAATGACTTTAGGTCTTTTTTTGGCAAGCTAATCGTAATAAAAAATTAAATATAGAGGTTTTATGAACGCAGCTAAGAAAGATATAATACCTGTTATTCCATCTAAAGAAATCATTGTTGGCGATCCGGCGGCTAAAATAAAGCTGGTGATGTTTGGCGATTATGAAAGTGAGGAAACAGGGCAGGCTACAGAAGTAATTAAACAATTGCTGGAAGAATATACAGGCAAAGTCAACTTTGTATTTCGCCATTTCCCATTGACTAAGGTTCATCAAAAAGCGCATAAGGCGGCGGAAGCTGCAATTGGTGCCGGGCAGGAAGAAAAGTTTTGGGAAATGCACCAGTTATTGTTTGCGCATCGTCGCAACCTGGGCGTTATTTCGCTTAAATCATATGCAAGGGAAGTTGGGGTTAAAGACAAACGCTTTTTAGATCATTTGATTAACAGCGACTGGGGTGTGCATGTGCAGGATGATCTGAAAGAAGGTCTGGAATTAGGCATTAAGGAAATACCGGTGCTTTTTATTAACGGCGAATGGTTTGAGAAAGACATTACCTTAAAAAATACAAAAGCCATTATTGATGGATTGCTAAAAGCTGATGCTTCTTCTGTAATTAAGCTAAAGAGCAAAAAGCGGGCATAGTCTTTATAAGCCTGGAGGATTATATATTTTTTTATTCCCTTAATCTTTTCTAATGCCTGAAAGCCGCAATCGTCCCGGACATGATTATCAAAAACGTGCCGCTATTCCTGCAAAACAGCGGGTCAAGGGAAGAATAATATGGGCTATTTTATTCGCCGTGTTCGGTGTAATAATTGCTTTTTTTTCTGTAGGCGAAAACTACCTGGTGCTTTCTTTAGCTGTCATACTTAGTGCTATTATCGGATATGTTATTGGAAAGAGCATGGAGCAGGATGCAAAAAAAATATAAAGTGAAACGTGATACGAAAGATGTAAAAACGAAAATCTCTTAGTCTCACGTTTGGCGTTTTACCTCTCATGTCCTTCACCGTAAATTCCAACGATTGCGAACAATAAATGTAGTAAGCATGATGCGCATGAATTCAATGGAAATACCTAAATAAAGGGCCGTTAATCCTATAATCTCACTTTCTGTCTCTGATAGTTCCCCATCGCCTGTCATCAGTTCACATACCATAGCGAACAAGGTTTCTCTAAAACTTTCAGTAATCAATGGGGCGCTGTGTTCAATTACTATTCGTGAGCCATGAGTTTTTAACATAGGCAACGATTTTTGGGCCAGCGTCTCCAAATCAAAATGCACAAACTTTTGACTTAATAGCAACATACGTGAGAGGTGTTCGATATGCCTGTTTTGTAACGGCTTTCCACTATGTTGAAGGCAACCGAATAAAATGGCAACGGCAGCCTCCTGCTCGCTTTGTAATGTCGCATCTTTACCTAAGTGATCGTTCATCAGGGAAATTAAAAGAAAATAAAAGACTGCAAGAACCCTTCCTGTTTTTATTCCTAATCTTTGTTGTATGGGCATTAGGATTTTTATTACTGGCGGTACGTTTGATAAAGAGTATAATGAACTGACAGGGCAACTTTACTTCAACGATTCGCACCTGCCGGAAATGCTTGATTTGGGCCGTAACCTGGTACCAGTGGAAGTAAGAACACTTATGATGGTTGATAGTTTGGAGATGACCATTGAAGATAGGGAACTGATTGCTGAACACTGTCGCAAAAGCAAAGAAGATAAAATTATTATTACACATGGTACTGATACCATGGCAGAAACGGCAAGGTTGCTCGATAAAGTAGAAGGGAAAACTATTGTAATTACTGGCGCCATGATCCCCTATAAGTTCGGATCCTCTGATGGACTGTTTAATTTAGGAAGTGCTTTGGCTTTTGTGCAAACTCTTAAACCTGGTGTGTATGTGGTAATGAATGGCCGCTGTTTTAATGCTGGTAATGTTAGGAAGAATAAGGAAACCGGGGTTTTTGAAGAATTAGAGTAAGAGTTAAAGGATGAAACATAAGCCAGCTAAAACTATTCTTAATAAGAAAAGCTCAATGGGTGCGGCTAAATAGCTAATAGGATCTCTTTGATTAAATTTTAAATTTTTTTCATGGCTTTAGATAAATACGGTATTGCAAAACGAATTGCGCAGGAATTAAAGGATGGTATGTATGTGAACCTTGGTATTGGCATTCCTACCCTGGTGGCGAATTACATTCCGGAAGGAATGTTTATTATGCTGCAAAGCGAAAATGGGTTGCTAGGCATGGGCCCTTACCCTATAGAAGAAGAAATGGACGCGGACTTAATTAATGCAGGAAAAGAAACGGTAACTACTATTGCAGGCAGTGCCTTTTTTGATAGCGCTGAGAGTTTTGGAATGATAAGGGGCGGCAAAATTGACCTGACGGTTTTAGGCGCTATGGAAGTAAGTGAAAGAGGTGATATTGCCAACTGGAAAATTCCCGGCAAAATGGTGAAGGGTATGGGCGGCGCTATGGACTTAGTAGCAAGTGCTAAAAATATTATTGTGGCCATGATGCATACCAACCCTAAAGGCGAATCGAAACTGTTGCCTCATTGCACACTTCCATTAACAGGTGTAAGCTGCGTGAAAAAAATTGTTACAGAGTTAGCCTTTCTAGAGGTTACTGAAAATGGATTTAAACTTTTGGAACGAGCTCCAGGTGTAAGTGTGGAGGAAATAAAAATGAAGACGGCCGGGAAATTAATTATAGAGGGAGATGTGCCGGAAATGAATTTTTAATCTACCAAGTTATTCTTTACCGCAAAAAATACCAGTCCAGCTGTATTCTTAGTACCAAAACGTTCCATCAGCCGGTCTTTAATTGCTTCTACCGTTCTTGGGCTGATCTCCATTTTCTGCGCTATTTCCTGTGCAGTAAACTCCATGCAAATATATTGCAGCACTTCTTTTTCTTTATCGCTAACGGTGATATCGTTATTTAAAGAAGGCAGTGTTTTTTGTTTGGCGTGTGCCTTTTTTATAAGGATACGATTTACAAAATTATTCAGGTAATAACCTTTTTCATAGACATCCATTATCGCCCTTTTAATTTCCTGTGGTTCCGCGTTTTTAAGCAGGTACCCATTAGCGCCATTCTCCATTAAGTGCGATACAAAGCGTTCATCTTCGTGCATGCTTAGTACAAGAACATAAATATTAGGGTATTGCTTGCTTACTATTTTAGTGGTTTCAATGCCATCTTTACCAGGCATGCGTAAATCCATTAAAATCACATCAGGGGCAGCTTCTGCAATACCAGCTAAAAGCTCTTCACCATTTTCGGCTTCTAAAACAAACTTTATGTTGCTGTAGGGGCGCAAAGAAAGAATGACCCCTTTACGAAATATTTTGTGGTCGTCGGCTATCGCTACTTTAATTACATCCATAGGAAATTGCTTGTGCTTTAAAATTAGGAATTATAGAGCATCTCTTCAGGTACTTCTTCTCTTGGCACTTCAATGGTTACTTTATAATAGGTTTGAGAAGGATCTTTTTCAAAGTTTATTTTCCCCTGCACTACCCGCAAACGGCTGCTGATATTTTTTAGCCCTAAACCGGTTTTGCTCTTATTTAGCCTGTCAAAATCGCTTTGCACCAAGCCCTTGCCGTCGTGATGTATGCGTATAAAGCAGTTATCGCCCTGGAAATTTTGGGTAAGATGTATAAAGCTGGCACTGCTATGTTTTAAAATATTATTGAGCAACTCTTGGATGATTCGAAAAATAATAAGCTCTCTATCTAGTTTCAAACGTTCCTTATAGTCGTGAAAACGGCTACTGGCGTTGATACTGCCCGATCCACTGATCTTTTGAAAAGAGTCGTTCACAGCTGATTCCAGGCCGAAATTCTTTAATGTAGGGGGCATCAGGCTATGACTGATATTGCGAACTAATTGAATCGTATCATCAAGGATTTGTCGTGCCTGGTAAATAGATTGTAATTGGGTAGCCTTATCCTGGTAAATGAGGTTTTCATTGAGGTATAAACGGGCGGTCGCCAGTAAGGGGCCTGCATCATCGTGTAGGTCGGCAGCTAAGCGCTGGCGTTCCTCTTCCTGTAGACGGATGCTTGCGTTCAATAGAATTTTTTGCTGCCTTTTTTCCATTTCCTGAAAGCGCAATTGAAAACGGATAACCTTGCGCTGATGAAAAATAATGAACACGATCAAGCCGATGGTCAATACTAACATGCCTAAAGTACCTAAGAGAAGTACAAGGTTATAGCTGGATGAAGTAGCTTGTAAAAGGTACATGGAGTTAGATTAGTTTTGACTGCTTATCTCAAGGTCGTATTGTAAGCTTTCTTTTGATGGTTTAGCATTTATATAAATGCCGATGCAAAAAAAGATATTTTTTAAAATAGAAAAGATATTAGTAACAATCCAGAATTTTTTAAGTTCGCTTTCAGCTAAATAGCTAGAAAAAAGATAAATGAAAAAAGACCCTGCTAAATATAGTACCATTCCTAAAATTATCCAGAAAGCCGGTTTGGTATAAATAAACAATGTAGTAGTATCATTCGTTTGTTCATATAAATAATAAAAGGAGAAAACAAGAATGAGAATTGTTTCAATACCTATGGGCACAGTTACCGCTAAAAAGGCTTTTCTTACAAAAAAGCTATAAAGCCCATAAAAAATTAAATAGAATACACTTGCAATAACAATTGCCAGCTTAACTTTTCTTGATTTCAAGAGCACCCAAATGAATAAGGCAAAAAGTAGGTATTCAGTTATAGTAACGCTTTCGTATAAAAAGGCATTAGTAGCGTTCGTAATAACTACAAAATAATTAAGCACAAAATTTAATATAGCATAAAGTATGATAACCTTTATACCAATAGATGACTTGCTTTTCTTAAAATAGAGAATGAAGAAAAGGATTGGAAGTAGGTTAGAGAATATATCTATATAAATAAAAAGGTTTTCTATAGTTTTGGTTTTTGGCCAAATATAGAAAACCTATTGAAGATTTAAAAGTAATAAACTTTTAAACTCAACTTATTAATTGTCCCACCATCCAAATATATCATCTGGAGGAAAGTTTGGAGGCATAGCTCTGTAAGTCTTAGTCGGTACCATTTCAGTAAGTTTTTATTACTGTAAAGATGCGTTGTGTGTTTTCTGTACACAAGTCCTTGTACTCCATCTATATTAAATTTAATTGTTATAAGCTTTGCTGGTAAGCTTTTACGCCAAATAAAAGTAGCCTTACGATTAGAAAACGGGTAGTTATGCTACACTATAAACGTATTTTTACTAAGTATAATTCGGAGGCTATTCTTTTTGTGAGTGGTTCTGAAAGTAAAACAAGCTATCAAGTTGAGATAATCACAATGAAGTTTTAAACATTATAAAACAAAAGTTTCTTTTGTTTTATAATTATTGATTTATATCAATAATGCTAAGCTATCTTTTTATCAATAGTGCAACAATACCTTCTGCTATACTATTTTAAGATGCTTTAACTCCATAGTAAATCTACGATAAGCGCCATCGGAAATTACAAGCGTTTCCCCTCGCAACATCCCGAAATATTCTTATCAAAACTTTGCGGGTACCAAAAAAAAGGACTTAATTTGTCGCTTACTGTTTAAAGTAAAAAACCAATTTCCACATGAATCCCCAAATTATTAAAGTGGCCATAGCCGATGACCACAAAATATTCCGCGATGGAATAAAGATGGCCCTCAGCGGCCGAGAACACCTCAAATTTTTGTGGGAAGCCGAAGATGGAAAAGACCTGATGCACAAAATCAGGATGAAGCAGCCAGATGTGCTGTTAATGGATTTGCGCATGCCGGAGCTCGATGGTATGAACGCCATAGGTCTTATTAAAAAAGAGTATGAAGAAATAAAAATCATTGTGCTAACAATGTATGATGATCAGGAGATGATCACAAAAATGATGGAGATCGGAGCCAACGCTTACCTCACCAAAACCACTGATCCGGATGAAATTTATAAGGCTATTTTAACTTGCATGAATGATGATTTCTACTTTAACGATTTAGTGAATAAAGCAGTATTGCTAAAGCTACAGCATAAAAAGAACGTTCGTCAATACTATCCCACCCCGGTAAAGTTTTCCGAAAAAGAACTGCGTATTTTAAAATGCATAGCAGAGGATAAAACAACGGAAGAAATCTCTAAAGACGTTTTTCTAAGTCCTCGTACAATAGAGACCATTCGCCAAAACATGAAGCAAAAGATTGGGGCAAAAACTATAGCGGGCCTTGTAATGTATGCTATGAGAAACAGAATTCTAGAATAAGCACTTATGTCGTCCCCGTTAAATATTAATGATGCTTTTTTTCAAAACTCTTATAAAGAAGTTTGGAAAAAGCTCATCCCTCCTGGCGTATCGGAAATTGAGGCTTCTTTCATTGAAGATGTAGCCCAATTGCAAAATAATGACACCGTTTTAGACCTCATGTGCGGTTATGGCCGTCATGCAATACCCCTGGCAAAAAAAGGATATGCCGTTACAGCAATTGATAATTCAGAAGCTTACATCAATGAAATTAAAGCTATCGCTTTAGATGAGGACTTACCTGTAGAAGCTATTGTATCATCTGCTCTTACGGTTCCTTTGTCCCATCAATATAAAGCGGTTATTTGCATGGGCAACAGCTTTGCTTTTTTTAATAGGGCAGATGCGGTACATCTCTTAAAAAAGGTAGCTGCTCATTTGTTGCCCGATGGCATATTTATCATCAACTCCTGGATGATTGCTGAAATCGCCATCAAACATTTTAAAGAAAGAGAATGGGTGAATGTTGCAGGCTATAAATACCTAATGTACTACCAATTTTTTTTTCATCCACACCGTATTGAGTCTGAACATACTTTACTGGCCGCTAATGGAACTGTAGAAGTGATAAATGGCATTGACTATATTTTTACATTAGCCGAATTAGAAGCCATGTTTCAGGAAGCAGGCTTAACAACAAAGGCCGTTTATAGTAATCCAAAAAAGAAACCGTTTAAGTTAGGCGACAATACTGTTTACATAATTTTAGGGAAAAACTAATCCAAGCTTAAGCAAAATGTATTTATTATTTTTTGCTCAAAGCAATTTTCTTTCTACTATTTATAAGCATGAATTCTTCTTATTTACCAATCTCTAATCATACAGCCAATCGTATATTTACCAACTTCAAAAACTGGTAAAACAATCAAACCAATTGATAAAAAAATCGGAAAAACCTCGGGCAGTATTTTCTGTAAAACCAAATTCCGTACAACTACTCTATACAATACGGAAGGTTCTTACCAATTTGCGCTCTTGTTAAACCGTACAAATACCACGCAATAAATCTTATGAAAAATATTGACACAAGCGTTATTAAAGTAGCGATTGCTGATGACCATGCGCTTTTCCGGGCCGGTGTAAAGACTTCCCTCTCTAATCGTAAAGATGTGCAAATGGTAGCTGAAGCTGAAAACGGTATGCAGCTTTTGAATTTATTAAAGCATATTGTGCCAGATGTGATTTTACTGGATATTCAAATGCCTATCATGGATGGTTTAGCAACCCTGCCTGAAATAAAGCGGCTGCATCCTGATGTTAAGGTGATCATGCTTTCCATGCATAACGACCACTCTGTAATAACGCGGATGATGGAGGTTGGTGCTAACTCTTATCTTACAAAAGATACCGATTCGGAGATGATCTACCAGGCTATAAGAACCTGTCACGACCAGGAATATTATTTTAACGACCTCACCAACAAAGCACTGTTGAACGGTCTTCGAATGAAGCGTCCCGTAGAACAGGAAGTGCCTGATATCTCGTTAAATGATAAAGAGGTTACTATTTTAAAATTGATGTGCGAAGAAAAAAGCACAAGAGAGATTGCAAGCGCTGTGGATCTAAGTCCGCGTACGGTGGAGGCCATTCGCGATAAGCTAAAAACAAAAACAGGCGCTAAGTCCCTTGCCGGGTTAATCATGTATGCTGTGAAAGCAGGTATAGTAGAGCAGGATTAATTGAGCGTCTAAAATATTTAAAAGCCATCTTCCATTACAGGTGATGGCTTTTTTCATTCAATTTTGCGTGATGAACATATGCTTCAATGGAACCATCCTGTCTGCGACTACTCCTTTACTTTTAGCAAATAACCGGAGTTTTAAATATGGTGATGGATTATTTGAAACGATGAAGGTTTTTAAAAAAATCCTTTTACTAAGCACACTTCATTTTGAGCGCCTCTTTACAAGCTTGCTACTTTTAGAGATAGAACCTGCACCGGATTTTACCAAAGAGATTTTGCTGGAAAAAATTCTGAAGTTATGTAGCAAAAATAACTGCGGGGTTGCTGCACGAATACGTTTAGCAGTATACAGGACAGAGGATGGCATGACAGGTTATTTAATTGAGGCAACTCCTTTATCGGAAGAAGTGAATAAATGGAACGAAGCCGGGCTTTCCATCGATTTGTATCCTTATGCACGAAAAAGTATGGATGCATTTGCTAATATTAAATCCGCCAACTTTTTACCTTATGTATTGGCCGAAAAATATGCAAGAGAAAATGGTGCAGAGGACGCCATTGTTTTGAACGCCCATAATTATTTATGCGATTCATCAAAAGCTAATATTTTTTTAATAAAAGATGGCGAGGTAATTACACCGGCCCTGCACCAGGGATGCATTAATGGTGTGGTGCGCAGAGTAGTAATTGAAGAAGTTAAAAAGATGGGCTACCATTTACATCAGCAAAAAGTTTCAGAGGCAGATTTAATTGCTGCTGATGAAGTGTTTCTGACCAATGCCATTCAAATAATACGTTGGGTGAAGAGCTATGGTGGAATTCATTATAGCTGTCGCCAAACACAGCAAATTTTCAACGCGGTAAAGAAAACCATTTTTAATGAACTGGTACATTAACCGATAAATAATTTATCGCTATCTACATTCTTTATTTGATGCAATTGCTGATGAACCGAATATAGTTTTTGGATAGCTTGTTTGCCTTCTTCGCCTAAATCAATTGAGTAGTCATTTACATAAAGCTCAATATGTTTTCGCATTACTTCTTCATCCATTTCCTGCGCATGTTTACTTACATAAGATGAAAGTGTTGGATAGCTTTCAAACGCATATTGTAAACTTCTTTTTATCAGGCTATCAACTTTTGTTTGAATAGCAACGGGTAAATTCCTTTTTATAGCTATGCATCCTAATGGGATAGGTAAACCTTCGCGGCTTTCCCAAACTTCTCCCAGGTCACATATTTTATGCAACCCTTTCTGGTGGTAAGTAAAACGGTTTTCGTGAATGATAACACCTAAGTCAACTTCGCCATTTAATACAGCATCCTCAATGGATGAAAACAGCATGGGTACTCCATTTTTTACTTGGGGAAAAGCATAACGCAGTAAAAAATTGGCAGTTGTATTCTCGCCAGGTATTGCAATTTTACAATGGCTTATGTCAGGCACACCCACCATCTTTTTTGCAATCAGCAGCGGTCCAACACCTTTGCCTAAAGCAGCACCTGCATTTAATATGGAATATTCATCTGCCCGGTTAAACAAGGCAGGAAAACTAAGTTTTGATATGTCTAACTTTCCCTCTGCCGCCCAGCCATTTAAAGTTTGTACATCTTCCAAAACAGCATCAAACTCCAATCCTTCCGTATCAATTTTTCGATTGACCAAAGCATCAAAAATAAACGTGTCGTTCGGGCAAGGGGAAAAGCCAAGTGTTAGTTTCATGTTGTAAAATGATTTATAAATTGCCGTTGCAGTTCAACGTTTAAATTAATAATAGCGCCATGCAGGTTCCATTTTGTTTTATCTCTTTCGCCTATATAATTTGAAAGTGAACGGATCTGCATGAAGGGGATGTTCTCCATCAATCCTACGTAATGCAAAGCGGCCCCTTCCATAGTTTCAATAGCCGCATGTAGCTGCTCCCTGTAATAATTTATTCTATTGCTGTTTGTAGAAACTTCATTTACTGTTATAGCATCAACAATAGTAAGTCCTGCATTACGGTATTCCTTTGTAGGGTTCGTAAGCTTTCCTTCATACCAGGGCCACTTGTTTTTATCGGCGAAGCCCATATTAAATACAGAGCGAAAGCCCTCTTTTTCCTCTACGCCTAAATCGCCAATGGTATCATTTTCTACTACTACCACATCTCCCAAAAAGAGATCTTTATTAATACAACCTGCAATACCGGCCTGCACTATATATTGAGGTTTAGTTTTGCAGATTTTTTTTGTTAGTTGATACATGGCAGCAGGCAATCCTACCCCAGTGATTAAAACCTCGACTGCAAAATTATTTGCTTGCAGGAATGTGATCGTAGGAGCAATTTCCATTTCGGTAGCGGCGCAAAGCATGATTTGCATAACACAAAATTCGGGGATTTATACAGCTAACCCAACCTTTACCTTTGTTCTTTGTATTTATTCTTAATGTATGAATGAAAAAGTAGCCGTGGTGCGCCGGGAGCATTTTAATGCAGCACACCGCTTGTACCGTAAAGACTGGAGCGATGAGCAGAATACTTCCATTTTTGGCAAATGCAGCCTTCCTAATTATCATGGTCATAATTACGAACTGGAAGTAAAAGTGGTAGGAGAGGTGGATGCAACAACAGGTTATGTAATGGATATTAAAAAATTGTCGGACCTGGTCAATGAAACCGTTCTGGAAAAATTTGACCACCGAAATTTGAATGTAGATGTCGCTGAATTTAAAACCTTGAACCCTACTGCCGAAAACATCGCTATTGTTATCTACAACATTCTTCGGCCGCACATCAACGATAAACACGATCTTTTTATCCGGCTATTTGAAACGCCCCGTAATTATGTAGAATATCCTGTTGCTTAAATCTGAAATCCAAAATTTTAAATCTGAAATTAATTTATGGCTTATCATAAAACAGAGAGGTTCGATGAGGATGTAACAAAGCAATTAGCTGAGTGTTATAAAACAATCATATCATCAACTGGCCAGGAAGTTGAGCGGGAAGGATTGATAAAAACGCCTGAACGGGCCGCCAAAGCTTTTCAATTCAATACCCAGGGTTACAGCCAGGATGCCGTAGCTATTTTAAACGCTGCACGGTTTACAGAAGATATCAGCGAAATGGTGATAGTAAAGAACATCGAGCTATACTCTATGTGCGAACATCACCTGCACCCCTTCTTTGGTAAAGCTCATGTTGCTTACATTCCCAATGGTTACATTACCGGCTTAAGTAAAATTGCACGGGTGGTAGACGTTTTTGCCCGCCGACTGCAAGTACAGGAGCGCTTAACCACACAAATTTTAGGTGCTTTAAAAGAAAGTCTTAATCCATTAGGGATAGCCGTAGTAATTGAAGCCAAGCATTTATGTATGATGATGCGCGGCGTTCAAAAGCAAAATTCTTCCACGACTACTTCGGCTTTTGATGGTGAGTTTTTAAACAACCATGTTACCCGGAATGAGTTCTTAAAATTGATTGCAGCCGGGCTGGATTAGGCGTATTATTTTAAATCTCTTTCTCTATAGTAACCTATTTTTGCCCCTTATGAAGAATGCATTTGTATTTCCCGGGCAAGGGGCGCAGTATCCGGGAATGGGGAAAACCTATTACGATACGAACTCTTTTGCCAAACGGATTTTTGAACAGGCGAACGAATTGTTAGGCTTTCGCATTTCGGATGTAATGTTTACCGGAACTGAAGAAGAATTAAAGCAAACAAATATTACACAACCCGCTATTTTTCTGCATTCTATCATTGCTTTTAAAAGTGTTGAAGCCACAAAGCCTGATATGGTAGCCGGCCATTCTCTTGGCGAATTTTCTGCCCTTGTTGCTAATGGTACTCTAAGTTTTGAAAGCGGCTTACAGTTAGTAAGTCTTAGGGCGCAAGCTATGCAGAAGGCTTGTGAAGCAACACCTTCTACTATGGCCGCCGTGTTAGGTTTGGCCGATGAAAAAGTGGAGGAAATTTGTGCCGCTGTTTCTAAAGAAACCAGGGAAGTTGTTGTGCCTGCCAACTATAACTGCCCCGGCCAATTGGTGATTAGTGGCAGCATCAAAGGAATTGAAATTGCTTGTGAAAAGTTAAGAGAAGCTGGTGCAAAAAGGGCTCTTATACTTCCAGTTGGCGGCGCTTTTCATTCACCACTAATGGAGCCAGCCCGTAAAGAATTACAGGACGCTATTGAGGCAACAAATTTTCATACTCCGTCTTGTCCTGTGTATCAGAACGTGGCAGCCAAAGGTGTTATCAACAAAGATGAGATTAAGCAAAACCTTATTGACCAATTAACCAGTGCCGTGCGGTGGACACAATGTATAGAGGCTATGATTGCCGATGGCGCCGACAAGTTTACAGAAGCCGGGCCCGGTAAAGTATTACAAGGTCTTATTCTTAAAATAAATAAGAATGTTCAAACAGAAGGCGTAAGCTAAAGCTGATATGCAATAACCAATTGCAAAAAGCTAACAAAGACTTTGACAACAACTTTTACTTGCATTGCTAATTGCTGTTTGACTTTCTGCGGCAAAGCTTTTGCATACGTACCCAAAAATAATTATGAAAAAGTTTTCATCCCTTTGGCTTTCCCTTTTTGTTGTAATAATGACTCTTTCTTCCTGCGAAGTAGTAGGAGGGATTTTTAAAGCTGGCTTTGTAACGGCAATTGTTATTGTTGTTATAGTGGTAGTATTAATTCTTTGGCTGGTTAACCGGGGCCGCAGATAAAGAAGTACAGGCAATTAGTAATTAAAATGCAATTTGCCTGTTGCTGCCTTCAGTGGCAGGTTTATTAAAAGTATTCCTATTGCCTGACGGATGCGGGGAAGTTACTTTCATAAGTATTGCAACACTTTGGAACCTCTTTCCTTATACAACATGTTGAGAAGGAAAGAGGGAGCAGCTTCAAAAAGCAAAAATTTTATACTTCCTTTATTTGATTTTTTAACTGCAACCCTTAGATTTGCACCCTTAACAATTATTCTTTCACCGCATTTAAATTTCTATTTAAGATGCCAGTTAAAATCCGTTTACAGAGACACGGGTCTAAAAAGAGACCCTTCTACTTCATTGTAGTAGCCGACGCAAGAGCCCCCCGCGATGGTAAATTCATTCAGAAATTAGGTACGTACAATCCACAAACACAGCCGTCAACTATTCAGTTAGATCGTCAGCGTGCATTGGACTGGTTGAGCAAAGGTGCCCAGCCAACTGATACCGTTCGGAAGCTTTTATCGTATAAAGGTGTGTTATACCTTAAGCATTTATTGCGTGGTGTAACACTTGGTTTGTTTGACGAAGCAACTGCCATGACGAAGTTCCAGACCTGGCATTCCGAGCATGAAGCTCAGATTCGCCGTCGTCAGGACGAAGCTCAAAGAGAAAGAAGAGCCAGAAGAAACCCGCCTTACCAGCGCCGGGATACACGTCCTGCAGGTAATGCCAGTTCTGAAGGATAATTCACATCCCGAGACCTTCAATTAATTAAGTCCTCCGTCTTGTACGGGGGACTTTTTTTGTCTTTGAACTAACTGGATGGTTTGGATTTATGCAATGTTAAGCATAAAAAAGAGCCGTCCATAGGCGAACGACTCTCTCGTATTGTTTTTAACTCTTAACATCCTTTTCATCCCTAATATCCCATAAATCCCAGTTCAGAAACTATCGTTTCATCCCCGGCATCATCTTGCCCATTGGCATCTTGTTCATCATCTTCATCATTTCCCGCATTTGCTCAAATTGTTTGAAGAAGGCATTTACTTCACTTACATCTTTACCGCTTCCTTTGGCAATTCGCTTGCGGCGGCTGCCATCAATTTCATCGGGGTTGCCTCTTTCAAATGGAGTCATGGAGTTGATGATGGCTTCCACACCTTTAAAAGAGTCGTCGCTAATGTCAATATCTTTCATGGCTTTACCTACACCGGGTATCATTCCCATTAAATCTTTTAAGTTTCCCATTCGTTTTATCTGCTCCAACTGTTGTTTAAAATCGGCAAAGTCAAACTGGTTTTTACGAATTTTCTTTTCAAGCTTTTTTGCTTCCTCTTCATTGAACTGTTCCTGTGCCCTTTCAACAAGCGTGGTGATATCACCCATGCCCAGAATACGCTGCGCCATCCGTTCGGGATAGAACACATCCAGCGTATCCATTTTTTCGCCACTGGATATAAATTTGATGGGCTTGTCAACCGTGTATTTAATTGATAGCGCTGCACCACCACGGGTATCACCATCCAACTTAGTTAGCACAACACCACTGAAGTCTAATCTATCGTTGAAAGCTTTAGCTGTATTAACAGCGTCCTGACCGGTCATGCTATCCACTACAAACAAAATTTCCTGCGGATTAACGGCGGCCTTGATGTCTGCTACCTCAGACATCATTGCTTCATCAATTGCCAAACGACCAGCCGTATCTATAATAACGACATTCTTATTTTTTTGGCGGGCTTCTTTAATAGCGTTCAGTGCAATGTCAACCGGGCTTTTATTTTCCAGTTCTAGATAAACATCCACACCAATTTGTTCACCCAAAATTCTTAATTGCTCCATCGCCGCCGGACGATAAACATCCGCTGCCACCAGCATAGGAGAAAGCTTTTTTTGCTTCTTAAGATAATTAGCCAGCTTACCACTAAAGGTAGTTTTGCCGCTACCTTGTAAACCTGCAATCAGGATAACAGCAGGTGATCCTTTAGCATTAAAGTCAGCTGCTTCATTGCCCATTAAATCCGCCAGCTCATCCTTCACAATCTTCACCATCAACTGGCTTGGCGAGATGGCCGTGATTACTTTTTCGCCAAGGGCTTTGTCTTTTACCCTATCGGTAAACTCCTTGGCAATTTTATAATTCACATCGGCATCCACTAAGGCGCGGCGGATTTCTTTTACGGTGGCTGCCACATTTAATTCAGTTACACGGCCTTCGCCTTTAAGGCTTTTAAAGGCTCCCTCTAATCGTTCCTGTAATGACTCGAACATATATTAATAAGTTTCTTTAATGTAAATGAAAAAGTGAACATCAATGATGTTCACTTTAATAACGTTGAGGCAAAGATAATGAGGATGATAGATGCAGGAACCTTATGTTCCTAAATAACTGCGCAACATGTCACCTTTCTGATGGCTTCTTAATTTAAGAATGGCCTTGTCTTTAATCTGGCGTACCCTTTCCCTTGTTAAGCTGAAACGTTCGCCAATGTCTTCTAAACTTAATGGATGATCAACCCCGATTCCAAAGAAATAGCAGATGACTTCTTTTTGTCTTTCTGTAAGAGTTTGAAGGCTGCGGTCAATCTCTGTTTTTAAGGATTGTTTATGTGCCAACTCTCCGTCGGTTTCTTCTGCATTATGATTTTGCAGCACGTCATACAAAGTACCTTCTTCACCTTCCGATAAAGGGGTATCCATACTTACGTGGCGGGCATGAATGCTAAGAGATGATTGCACCTCGCTTAATTCCATGTTTAGCAATTCGGCTAATTCTTCAGCGGAAGGCTCCCGTTCAAACTCCTGCTCTAATTGACTGAAGGCTTTGTGAATACGATTGGTAAGTCCCACTTTGTTTAGGGGCAGCCTAACAATTCTCGCTTGTTCGGCAATGGCCTGCAAAATAGACTGGCGAATCCACCACACTGCGTAAGAAATGAACTTAAATCCTTTGGTTTCATCAAAACGCTGAGCGGCTTTAATTAAACCAAGATTTCCTTCATTAATTAAGTCGGGGAGAGAGAGGCCCTGGTTTTGATATTGTTTGGCAACTGATACCACAAAACGAAGGTTGGCTTTGGTTAATCTGTCCAAAGCACGCTGGTCGCCTTGCTTAATTAATGTTGCTAAACGTACTTCTTCTTCAGGGGAAATTAATTCTACCTTGCCAATTTCTTGCAGGTACTTTTCGAGGCTTTGAGATTCACGATTGGTAATAGATTTCGTGATCTTTAGTTGACGCATACTCATAGGATGAATTTTGATTGGTTATTTTAAGACTAGGTTTCTCTAAGTTTTGGTGGGTAATCCCAAAATATCCAACACACATTCTGACTCACAGCAGCAATAGTTTTTATCTAATGCAAAACCAAATTAGGTAATAAATCCATATGAAAAATAATTTGTAAAGTTTTTTTCGGCCATTGCTGTAAAATGCAGGATGAAGGAAAATCGTAAAAAAATTTTGATGGTTGCAGTATTTCATTATTATTGCACACCCTGACAGATTAAATATATAAGATGAGTAAAAAACAATTGTACACATTAGAATACCCCGTACGGTGTTCACCCACAATCCTATACGAATTTTTAGCCAACCCTACGGGACTGCAGGAATGGTTTGCAGAACATGTTGATGAACGTGACGGAATATTTTATTTTACATGGAATGGTTCAACAGAAGAGGCAGAAGTAATAGAGCAAGAAGACGAAAAGTACATTCGCTTTCATTGGCTTCATGCGCCAAAAGAGGAATACTTTGAATTCAGCATTGACAAATCAGAAGTAACCAATCAAACAATTTTGGTGATAAAAGACTTTGCGGAAAAAAGGGAGATTAAAGACCAGACTATGTTATGGGGACACCAGGTAAAAGACCTTTTCCATCGTTTAGGCGGTTAAGCCCGCAAACAATTTCCAGCTATCAATAAGTTTAGTTGCTGCCGAATCCCAATCACGAAGGGGCCAACAGGCAGCAATTTTTATATACGGACCTTCTTCTAAAATCATTGAAAAGGCTTCTTTTGAAAGATCACTGATCGTCCTATAATTATCTTCTCTAAAATGATGCGCCCAGGGGTCATCGTTAATACAAATAAAATAGTCATTTTCAGATAAATGCTTATACGCCGCATTCAGCCTTGATAAATACTTCTCTTTATACTTACCCGACAACTGTAACGTGCTGCTGAAAAAATTCCCCCACCAAAACATGCTTCGCACAAACAGCAGATCATGGCCAGCAGAAATCCTTGGGTAATCAAGAATAATATAAGGCAGCCCTAAATAATTTTCACCTTTTGAAATTTTGGGAGAAGGAAAGAAGTGGTATCCTTTTGTTTCCGATTCATTTACCAATACTTCCTGTACCTGGCTTAAGAGTGAAACAGTTTTTTGAAGAATGCTATTTTTTGTTAAGATAATTTCCGCATTGCTAAACAGACTCATCTCCGCATCCGAAAGCCTTATTTTTGAACCTTGCATTTGTAAAGATAATAGTGATAAAAAAATTAGACATACTGGTAATTAAAGCATTCGTAGGCCCCTTTATCGCTACGTTTTTTATTACGTTGTTAGTGCTGGTGATGCAATTTTTTTGGCTGTACATAGATGACTTTGTGGGCAAGGGTTTGGGCGTAGGATTAATTCTTGAGTTTATCCTGTATCAAAGCGCCTCGCTGGTACCGTTGGCTTTGCCGTTGGCTGTATTGCTTTCTTCTTTAATGACGTTTGGTAACCTTGGAGAGAGTTATGAACTCGTGGCAATTAAATCGGCAGGTATCTCACTTTTGCGATTTATGCAGCCTCTTTTTATTGTTAGCCTATTCATTAGCGGTGTTGCCTTTTTGTTTTCTAATTACATTATCCCGGTTTCTAATTTAAAGAGCCGTACCATGCTTTCCGACATCGTTTATGCCAAGCCATCTTTCGATTTAAAGGAAGGCGTTTTTTATGATAAGATTCCCGGCTTCTCCATAAAAATCGGGAAGAAGGAAGCCAATGACAGTGTGATACGGGATATTATTATTTATGAGCAGAAAGATGCCCTGCAGGATAACTTTATCATTGCCACTGATGGTATCATGCGTATTGCCGCTAACAAAAGAGACCTGGAATTTATTTTAAAGAACGGGTGGCGCTACGAAGAACGGGGGACGCCGCCCGCCAATACCGACTACATCCGCCTTGGCTTTAAAGAATACACAAAGAGTTTTGACTTAAGCTCCTTTGGGTTACAACAACGCACTGCAGACAGCGTGAATAAAAACAATGCCCGTATGTTGAGCATGCGCCAATTAAATGTGGCAATTGATTCGATAAGAAAAACGGCTGCAAAAATCGGCGGACGAGTAAGAATTGAAGTGCTGGGGTTTATGCCTATCACCAATAATTTAGACAGCAACTGGAAAGTTACTGCCAAACCTGTAAGTAAAAAGTCGTTTGCCACTTTCATACCGGATAGTAGTAAGACTATTATAAAACAAAGGGCTGGAAGTAAGATAGCTTCTATGCGGGTGGCTAA
The DNA here is from genome assembly GCA_028288675.1 of Flavisolibacter sp. Classification (GTDB taxonomy): domain Bacteria; phylum Bacteroidota; class Bacteroidia; order Chitinophagales; family Chitinophagaceae; genus Flavisolibacter. The sequence continues at coordinate 30,251 of JAQBNG010000064.1, forward strand.
CGAAGCTAATCTCAGTATTTATAAAGACCAGGCAAAAGCCCTTAGATCTTACCGGATAGAATGGCATAAAAAACTAACTCTTTCTTTTGCCTGTATTATGTTTTTTATAATTGGCGCCCCGCTTGGCTCTATCATCAGGAAAGGAGGACTGGGTACGCCTATGATATTTGCTATCGGCTTTTTTATGGTATTTTATTTTACCAGCACTACCGGCGAAAAATTTGTGAAGGCTGAATCGTGGGGGATGGTATCAGGTATGTGGTTTCCATTTATGGTGCTTACTCCTATCGGGATTTTTCTTACCAATAAAGCCATGCACGACTCGCAGGTCTTTAATAAAGATTTTTATACCCGTCTTATCAAAAAACTTCCTTTCATCAAAAAGCATAGGGTATAATGATTGCCTAACTTTGAAAAAAAAGTTATGTCTCCCTTAACCCCAAGAAGAAAGTTTATCACATCAACAGTAAAAACAGGATTAGGTGTTTACCTCGGTTCTTCCATATTAACCGCATGCTCTTCTTCAAAAGCAATTGCGGGAGCAGTGCCTGCGGCATTTAATACAGGATTTACACAACAACCATTGCCCTATAGCTACAGTGCATTAAACGAAGCCATTGATGCGCAAACAATGGAGATACATTATTCCAAACATGCAGCTTCCTATGCCACTAACTTAAATGATGCTGCAAAAGCCGAAGGTGTTGATACATCGAAACCGGTAGAAGATGCGTTAGCAAGAATCTCAAAGTACTCCGCTAAAATGCGCAACAACGGGGGCGGGCATTATAACCACGAACTGTTTTGGAAGTGTATGTCGCCAAACAATACTGATACTCCGGCGGGTGCTTTAGGTACTGCACTTACTAGCAGCTTTGGTTCCTTTGAAACATTTAAAACACAGTTTGCCGATGCCGGCAAGAACCGTTTCGGCAGTGGCTGGGCATGGCTTTTTATAGATGGTGATAAAAAGCTGCGCATAGGCTCTACTCCCAACCAGGACAATCCTTTGATGGATGTTGCTGAAATAAAAGGGTTTCCCATATTAGGGTTAGATGTCTGGGAACACGCCTACTACCTGCGCTATCAAAATAAGCGCCCCGATTATATTGCTGCCTGGTGGAAAGTAGTAAACTGGAATTATGTAGCCGGCCGTTATCAATCTTTTATATAATTACATTAATAATTAGTGAAGAAAACACAAAATGCAGGTGCAAGTAATCTGCAGTTGCAGCGTACACTTGCTATGGTGAGTGCTATTCTGCTTATTGCAAAATTCTGGGCTTATTATGCTACCAATTCTGTTTCTATTTTAACCGATGCCTTAGAAAGTATTGTAAACGTAGTGGCGGGATTTATTGGTTTATACAGTTTATATGTAGCCGCTAAACCAAGAGATGTAGATCACCCTTACGGCCATGGCAAGGCCGAATTTATATCTGCGGCTGTAGAAGGAACCCTTGTTTTATCGGCTGGTATTTTAATAATTTACACAGCTATCCGGAACATTTTTCATCCTGTTCCAATTCAAAAGTTGGATGTAGGTATCTACTTAGTTGCCGGCACCGCTATTATCAATTGGTTTCTTGGTTATTTTTCTTTACAGCAGGGCAGAAGAAACAATTCATTAGCATTAATAGCCAGTGGTAAACATTTGCAAACCGATACGTATTCAACAGTGGCCATTATTGTTGGGTTGCTGCTTTTATCTGCCACCGGGTTTTTATGGATTGACGGAGCCGTAGCTGTAGGTTTTGGACTTTTTATCATTTACACGGGCTATAAAATTCTTCGTGTTTCGCTGGCCGGTATTATGGATGAAGCTGATATGGTTTTGTTAGAAAAGATGGTAGATGTATTAGGAAAGAACCGTCCGGAGAATTGGGTGGATCTGCATAACCTCCGTGTAATTAAATATGGAAATGTCTTGCACCTTGATTGTCATTTGACGGTTCCCTGGTATTTGAATATTCACCAGGCACATGGCGAAATTGATACGTTGGGTAGGCTGGTGCGGACTAATTTTGGCGAGTCGTTGGAGATGTTTGTACATAGCGATGGCTGCCAGTATTTTCAATGCCATATTTGTAAAAAAAGCGACTGTCCTGTAAGGCAGCACGATTTTACAAAGACGGTCGACTGGTCATTAGACAATGCCCTGCAAAATGAAAAACATGGATACAGGGAAAGTGAAACGTGAGACGTCAAACGAGAGAAAGGAGTTCACTACAAAATAGGCGACGCCTAATTCTCAAGTCTCACGTCTGACGTCTCACATAAAAACACATCATGAAAACAACCACTGCCTGGAAAACAGGACATGCTTTTGATTCATATCAAAACAACGCAAAAATCGAACTGGAATCAGGAGCTGGCTTCGGCCCGAAAGCTTTGCTGTTAACCGGCCTTGCAGGCTGCAGCGGAATTGACGTTGTGGATATTTTAGAAAAAATGCGGATGCCATTTACTGATTTAGTTATTGATGCGGAAGCTGAACAAACTGATGAACATCCACGGGTTTTTAAAACGATTCATTTAACGTACCATATTAAAACAGAAGAAGTCAACCGTGACAAAGTAAAAAAGGCGATAGATTTATCACTGGAAAAATATTGCGGAGTCGCTGCAATGTTGAAGAAGAATTCAGAAATACTATACGAGATCATCATAACGAAGTAACCAAGTCTTTAAACTAAAACACATTTCTTATGAGCTTACACTTAGGCGATAAAGCCCCTGACTTTACAGCCCAAACCACCGAAGGCGAACTAAATTTTTACAGCTACTTAGGCGATAGCTGGGGCGTACTGTTTTCTCATCCTGCCGATTATACACCTGTATGTACAACTGAGCTTGGTAGGACTGCGTTATTGAAAGAGGAATTTAGAAAGCGCAATGTAAAAGTTCTTGCCGTAAGTGTTGATGCGTTGGATAAGCACTTTGGCTGGCGGGCTGACATCAACGAAACACAAAATTGTAATGTAGATTTTCCCATCATTGCTGATGAAAGCAGGGAAGTGGCAATGTTGTATGATATGATCCATCCGAACGCTTCCGCCACAGCTACTGTGCGTTCTTTGTTTATCATCGGCCCTGATAAAGCGGTAAAGCTTATGATTACTTATCCTGCATCTACCGGTAGAAATTTTAATGAAGTATTGCGTGTAATTGACTCTTTGCAATTAACTGCAAAGCATAGTGTAGCTACTCCGGCCGACTGGCAGCATGGCGAAGATGTAATTGTAGTGCCTGCGGTTTCTACAGAGGATGCAATAAAAAAATTCCCCAAGGGTGTAAATATTGTAAAACCGTATTTACGTTATACACCGGTGCCGGATGACAACAATTAACAGAGAATAAGTTTCAACAATAATAGCTCCTTTATGGGAGCTTTTATTGTCACGGCCTTAGCGCCATTATCAAGCATTGTTGCACAGTTTATGCTGAGGCCTCCGAAGTACACTCTTGTACACTTTGTAAGTCTATTGAGATTGGGCAACCACTCCTCAAACGTTCAACCTAACTGCTATCCATAGACCCATCTTCGTTGTCATCCCGACAAAGGAGGGATCTTTAAACTGTATTGTAAATGACATTTATGCAATGAGCAAGACTGATTACACCATTCGCTTAATTACTAACCAAAGATGCTTCGTTCCTCAGCATGACAAAATGCAGATGGTGGTTTATAGCAGCTTTTCTATTCTGTAAGAGTAATTCAAACTACTTCTTCACCTGTTTACTAAGCTGGTTAAGTGTTGCCCGAAGATCTTTTGGTAATGGCGCTTCCAATTTATATTCTTCCCCGCCGATCCCCTTAAAGGTTAGCACAGCAGAATGCAAAGCCAAACGATTTAATATTGGACGCTCCTCGTCTTCAGACTGCGAGAGATTGTATTTGCTTTTTATTTGCGATATAAAAACCGGCTTGCCATCGCCATATAACGGATCGCAAACAACCGGGTTACCTAAGTACTTCATGTGTACACGTATCTGGTGGGTACGACCCGTAAGAATTTTAAACTGCATCCATGAATAATGCCGGTAACTTTCTAAAACCTGGTATTCCGTAATAGATTCTTTTCCTTTTCTCCACACAGTCATCAATCCCTTTTTGTTAGGATGTTCTGCAATCGGTTCATTAATTACTCCTTCAGTTTCTGCAGGTTTGCCAAGCACTAAGCCATTGTAAATTTTGCTGGTTTCTCTTCCTTCAAATTGCAGCGAAAGGTGTTTGTGCATAACCTCGTTAAATGCAAAAACCACGATACCGCTTGTATCTCTATCAAGCCGGTGTACAGTAAATATTTCTCCAAACTTTGCTTTCAGTAAGCCCTTTAAGGAAACATCTTTTCCTTCTCTATCAGGTATGGTCAATAATCCGGATGGTTTATTGATTGCTATAAGATCTTTGTTTTGAAAAATGATATGTTCATCTAATTTAATTGCCATGCTGATTTGATTTTGTGAATGGTCGATGGTGGATTGTGAATATTGTAACCTGCTGTTTTAAATCATAGCCAACCGTTAAATAACTCCCTTATTCACCATTGACCATTCACCATTCACTATTTACGACCTGCCTTTCTTGAAAAATTTCAAATCCCTTACTTCCTTTTCGGCCAAATAGCGCCACTTGCCGCGGTCAACATTCTTCTTGGTTAAGCCAGCGAAAATTACCCGGTCCAGCGCTTTCACATCGTACCCTAAATGTTCAAAAATACGGCGTACAATTCGGTTGCGTCCTGTATGTAACTCTATGCCTAATTGTGTCAGGTCCTGGCCATCAGCAAAAGCTAAAGAATCTATATTGGCTACTCCATCTTCCAATACAACGCCTTTAAGTATCGCTTCAAAATGAAGTTTTGTAAGGGGCTTATCCAGGGTAACAGAATACACCTTTTTAATTTCATTGCTTGGGTGTGTGAGGCCCTGTGCAAGGTCGCCGTCATTGGTAAGGAGTAAAACACCGGATGTATTTCTATCCAACCGGCCCACCGGGTAAATGCGTATTGGCGGTGCGCCTTTCAGTAAATCTAAAACCGTTTTTCGCTCCTGCGGGTCATCGGTTGTGGTAATGTAGTCTTTAGGTTTATTCAATAAAATGTAAACGAAATCTTTTACGGGATTTAACTTCTTGCCGGATACTCGTACATCATCTATAACAACCACTTTATGGCCTGGTTCCAAAACCAATTCTCCATTAACTTTTACCTTGCCACTCTTAATTAAATTCACTGCTTCCCTGCGTGAACAAACGCCACTATGCGCAATGTATTTGTTTAAGGGCATCTCTTCGCCTTCTCCCATTGGTTTACTGATGGTGATAGGCTTTTTAGCCTTAGGTGCCGGGTCAACCGGGACGTTTACCACTTCGCTACGTACTATTTTTTTAGGTAGATAAGTTTTCTTTTCAACCGGTTTGGGGCCTTCGCTTAGTTTCGGCCCTTCCTTTTTGTAAATTCTTTTCCCCTGGTTAAAAGCCGGTTTTTGACTATCCGGGTGGGAAGCCGGCTTTTGATTGTTCGATTTGAAAGTTGATTTTTGAGTTTCCGGGTTTGAACTGAATTTTTGATTGTTCGATTTGAAAGCGGGTTTTTGGGTGTCGGAGTTGGAACTAAATTTCTGATCCTTTGATTTATAAGGTGGCTTCTGGGAGCTTGGGCTGGAAGTAAATCTCTGGTTGCCCGAGTTAGAACTAAACTTTCGAGTGGCAGAATTCGAACTAAACTTTTGATCACCAGAATTAGAAGCAGGTTTCTGACGAAGTTCTATTTTTTTCTTGTCACCCCTGTATGATGGAGCAGGTCTTTCATCTCCGCTTTTTTTAAATGATCTTTTTCCGGGTGGCTCTAAATTATATTTGGGTGGCTCGTTTGAAAATGAGGCTTTATACTGTGCTCTTTTTTCCCGCTTGGAGTTGGCTATCTTTTCTTCCCTTTCTTTCCGTTCTTTTCTTTTATCCTGTCGAAACTCTTCTTTTTTAGCTCCTCCTGTTTTTTCTCTGCCTTTAAAAAATTTGTCGAAGCCGGAAGCTTTTTTCATGCGTTGTATTTTTGCTGTTTTGCAACAGTAGTGAGGTGCAAAAATAAATAACCCCGCTATATAGCGGGGCATTCATTAAAAGGATATGGATTATAGTATCTCTTTCCTGTCTTTTTTATGTTTTCCTTTACGAAGGGAGGTCATTTTTGCGGCTTGCTCCGGGGTAAGGATAGCTTTTAAATTTGTTCTGTGCGCCTCAGCTATACTCTTGCTTTGCGCTTTCTTTTCATCATTACTTAAAGTACTGTTATTGCGTACAGCATCCATCTTTGTTTTAAACTCGCTGTTTAAAGAAGCGGCTTTAGTTTTTTGGTCAGCGCTAAGATTTAATTCCTGGGCAAAATCGCGGCCGCCTTCTTTACGATCACCTTTGCTGAATTTTTCACCCCTGCCTTGTTTTCCTGCTTCTTTAAATTTAGCTTTTTGCTCTTCTGTTAATACCGATTGATACTGCGTTTTGTATTTATCGTGTATGTCTTTCCTGGCAGCTCTATCAGCATCCGTTTTGCCATCTGCTTTCAAGGCCTGCATTTCTTTTTTCTCGGCCTCTTTGATGCTTTGAAACTTTGCTTTTTGTTCAGCTGAAAGGTTTAACTCTTTCATCATTTCGCCACCCTTTCCACCATGACGGCCTTTGGCTCCCTCGCTCGTTTGCGCTTGCGATGCACCAACAAAAAGTAAAATTGCAAATGCGGTTGATAAGATTCTTTTCATAAAATTTATTTGTTTTGTATTGTTTTAAAAGGAACGGAATACAGACGGGGGTTGATAAAACAAGTTTAATGGGAGAGAGGTTAAATAAGGTTAAGACCTGAGCCACCGGAAACCAACCCCTAAGAGAGCCTTAGCGCACAATAGTTTGCTTCTATGTTCAATAGCGATAAGAATGTACAAGAGTGCACTTCGGAGGCCTCAGCATAAACTATGCAACAGAAGATTTATAGTACTACTTATGTTGGGTACAAAAGAAAAAACCTAATCTATCGTTGATTAAGTTTTATTATTTTATTATTTTATTCAATGGGAATTTGTGCACTGGTGCTCTCCTTTAAGAGCTGGGGACGTCAGCTGGCTGCTTATTCTTATTCGCTAATTGTCCGCAGGCTGCATCAATATCTTTACCACGGCTGCGACGGAGGCGGGCATTTACTTTATGTTTTTCCAGGTAAGCCATGAACTCCATCACACGTTCCTCGGAAGGCTTTTCAAATTTGGCTAAATCAATAGGATTGTATTCAATGATGTTAACCAGGTCAGCAGGCACCTGGCGATAAACTTTTATCAAATCATCGGCATCTTTGATGCTGTCGTTAAAATTGTTAAAGAGAATATATTCAAGTGTGATCTCGTTCTTCGTTTTTTGGTAGAAGTAATTGAGCGCATCGATCAACGCCTTTAAGTTATTGCTTTCATTAATGGGCATAATTTCGTTTCGCTTGGCATCATTAGCCGCATGAAGCGAAAGCGCCAGCTTGAATTTTACACCGTCATCACCCAACTGTTTAATCATTTTAGCAACGCCAGCCGTAGAAACTGTAATACGCCGAGGGCTCATACCTAAGCCATCTTCAGAAGTAATTTTATCTATCGCTTTTAATACATTTTTATAGTTAAGCAGTGGTTCACCCATACCCATAAATACAATGTTGCTTAACTTTTTTCCATATACCTTTTGAGTCTGCTGGTTTAGCAAAACCGCTTCGTCGTAGATCTCGTCAAAGTCAAGATTGCGTTTTCTATCCATGTAGCCGGTAGCGCAAAACTTACAACTTAATGAGCAACCGATTTGCGAGGAAACACAAGCCGTATAGCGGTTTTCAGTAGGAATTAAAACACCTTCGCACAAGTAACCTTCATGCGTTACGAAACCGGATTTTAAAGTGCCATCAGAACTATGTTGCGTAGAAGAAACGGTTAGTGCAGGCAGCGTAAAGTTCTCGCCTAATTTTTGGCGAAGCTCTTTACTAAGGTTGGTCATGTCCGCAAAGGTCATAGCGTGTTTGGTCCACAGCCATTCCCAAACCTGTTTTGAACGGAACTTTTTTTCACCCATTTGCAGGAAAAAAGCCTCGAGTTCTTCGTAGGGCAATTGCCTTATGTTCATTCCTTTTTTAACCTTAATAGTAGCCATTTCTGCCATGCTACAAAGATACCTTAAAGCCTTTACTTCGATGATTCGTTAGCCTTATCTTGCGAAGGTTTTAACACGGGAAAAGTGGAGAAATCAAACTTCAAAAGTGGGATGTAAGAAGCCATTTCTGCATAACTGCAACTCTCATTTCTCCCTTTATCACAACTTACTACTTTATGCAAAACGTTTATGTTATAGATGCTATCAGAACCCCACTTGGAAAATATGGTGGCGCATTGGCAACTGTTCGCCCTGATGATTTATTGGCTCATGTGATTAAAGTGCTATTAAAGCGAAACCCGGCTGTTGACCCTACTTGCATCGAAGACGTAATTGCCGGTGCCGCTAACCAGGCAGGTGAGGACAACCGGAACGTGGCCCGTATGGCTGCTTTGCTGGCAGGCCTCCCCGCAACTATTCCCGGAAATACGGTTAACCGTTTATGCGCTTCAGGCTTGCAGGCAATTATGGATGGAGCAAGGCAAATTGAATGTGAGGATGCTGAACTGATTATTGCCTGTGGTGTGGAAAGTATGAGCCGTGCGCCTTTTGTGATGGCGAAGGCAACATCTCCTTTTCAGCGTACACAGGAAATTTATGATACAACTCTTGGATGGCGGTTTGTGAACAACAAATTGAGTGATGTTCACTATCCATACAGCATGGGAGAGACAGGCGAGAACGTGGCGAAGAAGTGGAGCATTAGCAGGGAGGCGCAGGACGAATGGGCCCTATCATCGCAGGATAAATATTTTGCCGCTTTGGAAAGAGGAACATGGGGAGATGAAATAATCCCTGTTGAAGTGCCGGGCGAAAAGGGCAGCGTAAAAGTTTTCGATACAGATGAACATCCACGTAAAACATCTCTTGAAAAATTAGCTTCTTTAAAACCTGCATTTATAAAAGAAGGTGGAACCGTTACTGCCGGAAATGCTGCCGGTTTGAATGATGGAGCGGCAGCCATGCTGTTGGCTTCTGCAACAGCGGTAAAAAAATATGGATTGAAGCCAATTGCAAAAGTGATCTCTTCTGCAGTAGCCGGCGTTGATCCTTCTATCATGGGAATTGGACCTGTACCGGCTACACAAAAAGCGCTGCGCCGTGCTTCGCTTTCTATTGCTAATATGGATTTGATTGAATTAAATGAAGCTTTTGCCTCGCAGGTATTAGCGTGTATTCATGATTTACAGCTCGATAAAACTAAAGTAAATGTGAATGGCGGCTCTATTGCATTGGGACACCCTTTGGGTTGTAGCGGCGTAAGGTTATCAACTACACTGGTGCACGAAATGAAGCGCCGGGGAAGCAAGTATGGCCTTGCTACAATGTGTGTTGGGGTAGGACAGGGGGCAAGCATAATTTTTGAAGGAATGAATTAGGTGAGACGTCAAACGTGAGATCAGGGATCGAAAGAATAACGCTTACTTCTTACACTATTACCTAAATCAACTCTTTCATATTTATGAGATCAATTATTTTACTCCTGTTCATTTCAACCGCTTTGTATTCCTGTTTTCTTTTTAAAGATTACCGGAAAAAGGAATTCGTTTATTCCAGAAATGGACAAACTGCTGCCTTGCCTATCATTGTGCCCAAAGGATATTTGAAACAGGAAACCGCGGATACAGCAGGTGTTACATTACACACATTTTATTATACGGGCGGCGCTATTTTATATGCTGCTTTTTTAACCGATACAACCGCGGAGTTACAGCCTATATACAGGGTTGATCATCAGCCGCAAATACATCGGCTGGGTGGATTAGTTTATAAAGGTCAGGACGAGTCTAATTTATATTACCGCGAAATACGACAAGGTCCTTTTCGCTTTGGCTACCGTTTTGTGCCGGAGATTTTGGAGTTCCAGTTTGACTCGGCTACTAATTTTGCTTCGCTGCAAAAGCGATAGTTCTCTAAGCCTCATAGACTTTGCAACTGTTTCTTTACCAAACGGTAATTGGTAATGGCCGAAAGAATAATTAAAGCAATTGCAATAACCACCACTGACCAATGAATAGGCGTACTCAATTCTTCCCTGCTAAACATGGCGAAGCGGTGAAAAGCCCATTGCATTATTTGTGTAAGAATTAATGCGCTTAAAACAATCAAAACATAAATCGGAATAAATTTCTTTGACACATTCTTACTAAGCCAAAGGGGCGAATAGCCTAACAACAAAAGAAGTTGTAAACTATCGCGGCTGCGGGCAATAACCAGTTGCAGGTAAAAAGAAAATAGCATTAGCGCCATCACTACTACTAACAAACCAAATACGCCTAAGCCGGTGAAAATTCCTTGTATCACCTGCTTGGTGCGGCCAAATTTTGTTTTGTCCTTATTTATATTAAACCCTTTCTTATCAATATAATTCAGCAGCTCGGCGTTGTTGGCATCTTTTGTTTTGATGAAGATGCGACTGTACCCAAATTGTTTATCCGGAGCGAAGGTTTTGTTAGCCCAGTCTAAAAAAGATTTAGGTACAAGGATGGAATTAACCCGGTCGCTGAAGGCGGATATTTTCGCAATAAACTTTCCCTGCTGACCATTGCCTTCTGCATTAATAATCAGTGGCAGTCCCGAAATTGTTTCCTGCGACATTTGCGGCAAACCCTGCCCAGGGGCAAAAATATTATAGGCTTCAAAAAAATCCGATGATACAATTACCGGGATATTAATTTGTCCTGGTTCCCATTTAAAAGACGGTGGTACCGTATCAATAAATTCATCTTCTAACGACTCTAAAAAAAAGTCGGTTGATACCGGGAGTATTTCGCCACCGCTAATTTTTATATGAAACTGGCTGGCTACCAAAGGCGATGCCCCATCTAAAAAAGGTTGGCCTTTTATATCGGCTAATTCAGCTTCGCTAAAAGCATTTTTCTCCGGCTGCCCCGCGGTTTCATTGGTTACTTTTTTAGTGATGGATATAAAGTCATAACCGGTGCTGCTCACCTTAGCTTCTCCTACTAATTGTTGTATGTTAATATACATCTGCACAGAACAAAGCAGCAACAATACCCCTACACCGAGACCGATATAAGAGAACCAGCGGGAAGCCGCATTGGTGCCGGTTTGCAATAAGGGTTGAATGGGTTTAAAGGAAAGCGACAAGGGAGTTTGGGGTTTAGAGTTTAGAGTTTGGGGTTATTTTGTATGCTACAAATGATACAATTTGGTAAAAGGAAAAAATTCAATGCGTTCCAGGTCGGCAAAGATGATGGCGGCGTTGCGGGCCTTAGCTTCTTCCAGCATAAGGTTCATGGCTAATAAAGAGTTGTTGTTATCAAGATGGCTGAACGGTTCATCCAGCAATAAAAACCGGAACGGCTGCAGTAAAGAACGAATGATAGCCACACGCTGCTGCTCGCCATAAGAGCAGGTTTTAGCCAAAGAATTCAGTTTGCTTCCAATGCCTAAGCGCTCCGCCATTTCTGTTATTTTTTCTTTGGAGTGATGAGGATTCAGTTGCCGCTTGATCTCTAAATTTTGTAAAACAGTTTGTTCTGTAAGGAGGCGCATATCCTGTAATACAATGCTTACACTGTCTTTCCGCTGTACGGCAAAATCTTCTGCAGTAAAATTCCTGGTTGAAAGTGTATCGTATAAAATTTCGCCGTTATAATCTTTTCTGATGCCGTATAAAAAATGCATCAATGAAGTTTTGCCGCTACCCGAAGGCGCAACGATCTTTACCATTTCGCCGCTTTCAAACGTAAGGTTTTGACCCCATATTTCTGAGTTCTGCTTACGTGATTCGGGAAAATAAACGGGGAGTAAATCCTGGATGGTTAGTTTCATAAAAGTAAAAAGCCACAGTTACAAACTTACTGCAACTGTGGCCTTGAAAAGTGAATTGTTTTGATCATCCTTCGAAGAGGATTAATCAGTTTTTTTTGTTGAATAGTGATAAGAACCTTGAAGAGTGTACTTCGGAGGCCTCAGCATAAACTGTGCAAAGAAAGCTTATAGTACCACCGTCCGCCGGGTTCAAAAAAAGAACTTTCTTTCTTATCCTTATCCAGTTTAATTATCCGCGTCCACAGCAGGCGGCGCCGACATTACTTTGCCACCATCGCTATCATCCATATTATTCATATCGTGCATCATAACCATGCGCTGCTGTTTTCTCAGGGCATTCATTTTTTCTGCATAACGGCTTATTTGCTTTAAGCTGTTTGTTGTTTTATCTACCAGGTTAACAACAAATTCAGACGTCATTGCACCGTTTTTATACTCGCCGCCGGTAGCTATCGCATCCTGCCACATATTGGCCGATTCGTTCATGAAAACGTTACCGGTACTATCTTGTGTAAGATTTGATTTTAAGATCTTTTGTATATCTACATACATTCCAAAGGGGTGGCCGCTGATCTTACTTGCAAAGGGTTGTTTGCTATTGCCGGCTGCCATAAAACCATCTATAGACCCGGGGTGGTTGCCTGCAACAAACCAGTCATTCGTAAGTTTATAGGTAAAAGGAAGTGTCGGCATTTTTTGATTCATCACATTAAGCAACTTGTCAAAAGAAGCTTTCTTATTTACGCTGGTAGCAAAAAGAAAGTGCATGTCGGGTTTGGTAGTTTTGTAAGTGCGGGGCACAGAACTTTCTTCACCATAATTAGGAACTGTATCTATAACATTTTTTACCGACAAGTCGGTTAACGCCATTACAAACTCTCCCTTAGTGGCGCTGAATATATCGTCCATCGTAAATTCCTGCTGGGCAAAAAACATGTTCATCAATCCATCCATGCCTAAGGCTTTTACAAATTCTTTCATTGTTTCCGGATTGAAGTTGGTAGCTAAAACTCCAATTACATTTTGAGAAGGGATACGGTTGATTACGCTTTCGCTGATGCTTTTTGAATCAAATTTTTCCATCAGCTTCGACATCTCTTTTCCGTAATATTGATTTGCTTTTACAGAAATTTTTCCATCATCGAAATTTAAGGTAGCGGCAGAAATATTGCCTTCAAATAAACTGCCTACTTTCATCATGCTCATCATAGGTGCCATGCCCGACATTAACTCACCGGTATTCATCCAAAAATGAACATCTCCACTTATTTTAAGTAAAGAAGTAAAGCGGTCATCATCATCAAGACTTTCGCCGCCGCTAAGCGTCAGTGTTTGTTTAAGGAAGATTTTTAAACTGTCTCCGGAAATTTGCTTCCGCTCCATAGCGCCACCGCCCATGCCAAACGAGCCGGTTGTATTTAAATCCGGCATGTCGTTGATGTAAGCAAAACGGTCATTATTCCAGGCAACATAAGAGTTGTTGTCCATTGCGATCATATTCCATTCGCCATCTTTTTCGGCCTTATCTTTTTTGCTTATTTTCTTGTTAAGGGCTTCAAAAGCAGCAGCATCTTTAATGCTTCCTTCAAATACGCCATAACCACCGCTGCCTTGCTTTTTCATGAAGAAGGCAAAATCTTTTTTCATATCCATTCCCGCGGCCTCGGGGTTATCTAAAATTTTAGCGGCGAAAGAATCGCTGTTCTCTTTAGACAGATCCTGGAACCACTGCGTTTTTTTAATTTCATCCCAGCTTAGTTTAGATGAAAGCGAAGAAGGAGATACCTGTATAACAATGGCTGCATTTTTTGGAATAAATAAGCCTGTTTTTCCACCGCTTTTGCAGGATGCAAAAAGCAGGGTAAAGGCTGCCAGTACAAATAAGGCTGCTGTACGTTTCATATTAGTTTTGATTTTATTAAGGTGTCAAATAAACGAAAATTGCGGGAGAATAGCGAATGGCACTCTCTCCTGTACGCCATTTCGCAGATCTTTTACAACAGCGGTTTTTTCGGCTATCTCTGCTGAGCCGATAATGATGATAAATGGTATCGCTTTCTTTTCGGCATACTTGAATTGCTTGTCGAATTTCTGCGGTTCATGAAAAATTTCTGCAGCTACGCCGGCTTTTCTCACTTCCTGTAGTAAGGGATAAGCTGCTTTGCTTTCTTCTTCACCCAAATTAAAGAACAGCACTTTTGTTCCTTGTTCGATGGCTTGAGGGAATAAATTCAATTCCTCCATTACATCGTAAATTCTATCCACCCCAAAGGATATTCCTACACCTGGAATATTAGGAACGCCGAATAGCCCGGTGAGATCATCATAACGTCCACCGCCGCCGATGCTGCCCATTTTTACACCTATTGTTTTTATCTCGAAAATGATCCCGGTGTAATAATTAAGACCTCTTGCTAAGGTTGGATCAATAATAATTTTTGTTGAAGACGATAGGTTTGAGGTTCTTTCTAAAATATTTTCTAAATCCAGCAAGCCTGTAAGCCCGGTCTCATTTTTATTGAATAGATTTTTTAATTGTTCTATTGTTGCTTCATTATTTTCTGAACCATTTGCAATTGATAAATAGTTGGATATAATTTCAATCTGTTCGATGCCTAAACCGCGTTGTGATAATTCTTCTTTTACTTTATCTATTCCAATCTTATCAAGTTTGTCAATAGCGATGGTGATGTCCATCATTTTATCACTGCCACCGCATATCTCCGCTAATGCAGTTAAGATTTTGCGGCTATTCAATTTTATTTCAACAGGAATTTTCAGTTGCTCAAAAACCGTTGCATAAATGTTTGTAAGTTCTATTTCATTCAATAAAGAAGTACTTCCTACCACGTCTGCATCGCACTGGTAAAACTCGCGGTACCGGCCACGTTGCGGCCTGTCTGCTCTCCACACGGGTTGTATTTGATAGCGTTTAAAAGGAAATGTAAGTTGACTATGATTCATCG
>JAQBNG010000068.1 GCA_028288675.1 Flavisolibacter sp.
TCAGTTATGTACTCTACTTCAAGGTCGTCTTCATCTTCATTTTCTTCTTCCCCTGCGGCATCTTTTTCTATATAATATAAACACAGGCCAAGGTGTGCCCAAAAAATTAGTGGCAGTACATAATTAAGGGAGTAAAGGAGTCCTGAAAGACAGAACGCGATCATTATCATGGTTTGATCGGTAAGCTTTCTGCTGAAGGCTTTAATGATTACATATACAAACAAAGAAAATTTAAATAGAAAGCCGAAAAAGCCATGATAAAAGAGGATTTCAATGTAGCCTTCATGAAAATGCTGGCCCGTTTTTTCCGGCCACCAGTCAACCAATGGGTTCGACATCTCAAACCCTTCGAAACTCCAACCAAAAAAGGGCCGCTCCCAAAATAACGCTCCATAAACCTCCCTTTGATCGGCCCTGAATTTACCGGTACTGTCTTCTTTATTTGGTTCAAATATTTCACCAAACCGGTCCGACATAAAATCAACAAATTCAGGAAACAAATTAGAGAGAAAAAAGTAAGCTAATAATAACACGAGGATAAACCCAACCCCAATTCTATAAATTTTTGGAATTGTTTTGCTATTGGCTCTCGACATTAAAGCCAGGTAAATAAAGAGCGCTACGATGGCACAACTCCAAACAGAACGGTGCTGATGGATAAGAATTACAACACTGCAAAATAATAGGATTAAGAAATCTTTAAACTTGTGGGCTTGAATTGTTTTATTCAGGTACCATAAAAAGGGAATCACCATCATATACACCTTACTGGAGTGAAGCACACGTCCATCGCCAGAATAAGGTCCATAATCATTCATTTCAATTTCGGCAAGGCTAAAGGAAAAGCCGCGGCCGTACCAAACCATGAAAACGATATAGGTAATTAAATAAAACTTAGCTAAGAATTCCAATATATCCAGCTCGTAACTACGGCAAACGTGTTTAATGAAAAGAGCAAAGATCACCGGGAACAAAACATAAAACATAGTGAGCTGCTGAAATACACTATTGTACTCATTGAGCGATTGCAATACCAGTTTGCCCATAAACGCTACAAAGACCGCTACATAAATTTTTTCCCATGACTTTAGCGTGGTAAAAAAATAAATCATAAGGATCGTAACAAGAATGCTCAGCGATTTTTCATAATTCTGTACAAAGCCGGAGTCGGGTATTACCAGCCAGGAGAACATCTCCTCCATCATAAAATAACAGAAGAAAAGAACAAGGATTTCCTTTACATAAAAGCGGTAATTGAATATTCTAAGGATAGCATTCATGCGATAAAAATGTTTAGGCGGTTTGCAGTGCCGGCCTTTTGAAATGCTTATTGATTAGTTTAAAAAATTTATTTTTTGCTCTCGGTAGCAGGCTTCCCAACTGGTGCCTGTTCAATTGTGCGTTAAGACTTTTTACGTCAGGATGATTGCGGTCATCAAGCCATTTTATTTTTGTTTCGTTGTGCAGATACATTTTTTGCAGCGATGCTTCTTTGCCGGGATCAATAACATCAAGGTAGATTTCCTTTTTTTTATCCACCAGTTCTTTGCTTATGTAACCCAGGTGCTTTAGCCGGAAGTCGGTATTTATTTTAAGCCCTTTTATACCTTTTACATTTGGCGAATCCAGAATTTTATTTTCAAAATAGCCGCTCTTATTTTCCCTCCACATTACCCGGTCATGTATAGTGGTGTAAAAATAATACTCACCTGATCCTGCAAAATGTTCACCGTCTATGAAATGAAATCTTCTGAACCCATACTTGTTTACAAACTTTCGGTTCATTAGCCTGTCGAAGTGAGCCCTTGTAAGTTGCGGTTCAAATATTTCATCAATATCAAGCCATAAACACCAATCTGGCCTGCGTTTGCGCATCATCGTATATAATATATTCTTATCCCGGCCTTCGTTGTAGCCTTCTGTTCTTATGCTGTCAACAACTTTAGGATGGCGCTTTAAAATTTCATAAGTACCATCGGTTGAGCCGTTATCCAGCATAACAATTTCATCCACGAGTTTTTCAAAACAGCGCAGCCATTCTTCAACAAAGAGAATTCCATCTTTTACACGAAGCATAGCAACAAGCTTTTGCATAACTAAGAAGAGATAAATTTTAAAGAGTAAATTATTTGCCGCTGTTCCTTCAGGCCCGCTTCAATTTTGCAAATGGAAGCGTAATGTATTTGCCTGTTAAGCTTTTTGCTTTGGCACGCAAGGGCAGATCTACCAGTAACAACATCATTAAAAAGAATAAGGTAAACGTTCCACTATTTACTAAAAGTTTGGCAAAGTACATAGTTGCTGGAAGCAGGGCATCTATTACTTGCGTAAATCCCCACCCCCCCAAAAGCGCTGCCGGCAGTATAATAACCCAACGGTTTGCCAGGGTAGTTAATAAAGAAAGTTGGAGGTAACCTAATTTATAAACCCGGTAATAATAAAAGAGAAAATCAATAGTAGCTGAAAAAATCAGCGATGTAACAACGGCTCCTGTAATGCCAAAATGTTTTGCTGTAAAAAACATGGTAGTCCCGAAAATGATTCCTCGTATGATGCTATATAAACTTGGGATTTTTATATCGCCAAGCGCATAACCTACATTGGCCATAAAAGAGGCCAGCAATGAAAAGAAGAATTGGGCCACCAACAAATAAAGCAAGGTGTTTCCAATATATTGCTTAGGCCCTGTCCATGCGGCAATAAGGTTACCATAGTTAAAACAAAATCCTAAGGCAACGAACAATGCGGCATAAGAATAAAACCTGAACTGTTGGTTCATCAGCGTAAGAATAGCTTCTTTTTCACCCTTACCTTTTGCATGTGATATTAAAGGCATAAGCGCTACCGTATGCCTGCTTATCAGCGAATAAAAATGTGCGATGGGCCGCCTATTTACTTCGTACAAGGTAATATAGGCAGGCGAAATAAACCGCGCTAATACTACCATATCAACGCTGTACGATAAACCGGTAATAATTTTTGATGAAGATGTAAATGAAAATATGCGAATGAATTTTTTAAAATGCGTGAATTGAAATACCATTTTCAAGGCTTGTTTTTGCATCACCTTAAACATAGAGCTAATGTTATGGATATTGATATATAGGGCCCGAATAAAATTAGCTATTGCGATGGAAAGCACTCCATAACCTAAAAATAAAAACAGCAGGTTCACAAATAAGAATAAGCAGTTTGCAGTTAATGAGCTTATTGCAACCTGTGCCGAATTATGCAAACCCTGGTTAATACCTGACATGGTAAATGAAACCAGGGATAAACCTGTAGCCAGCACAGACAGCCACAAGGCAGTGGATAAATAAGGGAAGTCTGAAATATTTTTATTGATGATGTCCCCAATAAAAAAATAGCACACCAAGCCTAATAAAATAGAAATGGCCAGTACAAAAGCAGAGGCTAAATACCCCGAGCCTATCAACACTCCCACTTCTTCATTTTCATTGCGGCCCCTAAGTTCTGCAATGCGTTGCTGCAATACTTCACCCACTCCAGGGTCTACTAATGTCATCCAGCCCAATACAGCACCGGTGGCCCACCAGATACCCAAGGTATTGGATTCAATATTTTTTAAATAAAGTGGGGTTAAAAGAATAGAATTAAATATGTTGGTCAGTACCCAGCCATACTGAAAAACAAAATTCCATCGCAGTAGTTTTTTATCCATTGTTCATAAAGGTAGGACGGTTCTCCACCACCGTTTTTTCACGTATCATTTGATAGAAAGCCCGCAGTTCCTCTTCATTTCTTTCTTTCCAAAAGCGGGTAGAGTGAATTATTTTTTTACCTTCCTTATAAAGCTTTTCCGGTGCTGCCGGAAGCCCCCGCCATGCGCAGGCAAAGGGCAAATTGCCGGTAGAGAGATCACCTAAATTAAACCCGGCAGCTTTTACCAATAAGGCAAACAAATGATCTTCTCCCAGGTTGGCTCCGCCTAATCTCAGGTGTGGCAATAAGCCTTTTTCTAAAAGTTTAGTCAGGCAGGCATTACTAAAGAAATAGGCACCTCCAAAAACACTTTCACCTGCCTTGTATCCATTTGCTTTAGCTTGTAAATAAAATTTTCGTACATACCAGTTAGCTATGGGCCGCCTGATATATTTCCAGGTGGTAGCTCCATTTAAAATCCTTGCTTTCGGCCATCCAATATCCCACGGACTGCCATCATATTCGTTTGGGTATTGACCTGCTAAACCCATATCCGGGTTAGCTGTAAATATTTCCAAAGCTTCCTTTTCGGGTGATGGATTTATTACCAGCGCATCAGTATCAAGCTTTAATAAAACTTTGAAATGATAATTGTTTACTGCATAGCTGAAGGTATTAGCAAGATTAATATATAAACCTGCCCATCCGCCCATTGGCTTTGGTGTAATAACAATATCAGTTGCCGGAAATAAATTTTTGATATGCTCACCAATGCCCTGGTGAGAGTCATCGGCGATAATGATTTTGTAAGTTGATCTTGTATAAAAGATAAAACTGTGTATAGTATCCGCAACAAAGGAAAGCACAGTGCCCGGCCCGACAGGTATCACCACAATGACATCAAAATGCTTTTTCACAAGAATGGTTTTATTGGTTTATTAGTAAGCAGAAACCAGTTCTTATAAACAAGCAAGATTTTATCGTCGGTTCGTACCCATTGATAAGGTGCTAAAATCTCATCAGTAAGGGTATTATTATGTCTGAATGTTTGTATAGAATTTTTAAGCGCCGGTATTATAAACGCTTTCTCCATGTCAGTTCGCACTTCTCTTGCTGCATCACCGTAATCTTCATTTTTATTGTAATTAGAAAGCGTATCTACGAAAAAAGCTACACGACCTTAGCCTTATAATAATCGTTGGCGGAGTAAATATTTTGAGTATAGTTAATCACTTCGATTTTTGTTTTAGATACCTCTGCTGTCATGGCATAACCAAGAGAAGGAAGTAAAATTTTAACCGTCTTGCTTTTTACTTCCAGCACGTCGCCTTCTCTATGAACCAGCAGCCCATCGGTTATCCGCACCCTGTCTGATATATTTATTGCCACTTTTTCAAGCTTTACATTTAAATGCTCACTAAGGAAATTTTTGATTGCAAAAATTTCGTCATCCTTAATAACCGCCGGGTTGCCAAGCCAGTACACAAAATTTATAATGCCATCAGTTTGCTTTATTGTTAAGTACTCCGCTTCTTCTGCACGTACAAAAACATACGACGTAAATAAGGGTTCCATAACCATCTTCTTTCTGTCGGCCCACTGCCGCATCACTTTATTAAGAGGGCAAAATACTTCTACCTTTCTCTTAGCTAAAAGTTCAGCTACCTTTTTTTCCCAACGGGGCCGGGTGTATACGGCATACCATTTTTTTTCTGTTATCATAATACTATAGTTTTTTTTAGCTTTGTTTATAAAACAGGCTTCGCCCATTTCAGTTACATAGCTTTTTTTGCAACCGTCACTATTTCCTATATAATAAAGTAATTAAGACTTCCCCATGCCTATCTGGTAACGCTCATCCTTGTCCTTGTGTATATATCCGTAGCCGTAGCCATAACCGTACTTTTTACTGCCAAATCCTCTTGACTGAATGCCATTAAAGACAATCGCCATATTATTAAGTTCATTTATTTTATTGTTCTCGTCTATACGCTGTACAAATACTTTTGGCGTGTATTTATGACGTATCACAAATAAGGTGGCACTGCAAAGGGGTGATAAAATATATGCATCGGTTACAGGGCTTACCGGGGCTGTATCAATCACTATATAATCAAAAGCACCATCCAGGTAATTTAGCAGCTCTTCTATACGTCCGTTCATCAATAACTCAGAAGGGTTTCGCGGCAGATAGCCAGCCGAAATCAAAAAAAGGTTTTCATGCAAATCTGTTCCTCGTATAATCTCTTCTGCCCCACTTTGATTAAGGAGATATTCTGTCAATCCTTTTTCATCATGTATCCGCAGTTTATTGTTAAGTGATGGATTGTTTAAATCGCAATCCATCAAAACAACTCTTTTACCTGTTAGCGCCAGGCTTAAAGCCAGGTTTGTAGCGATAAAACTTTTACCCTCTCCCGAAATTGCTGAAGTAACTAGTATGCGTTTGTTTTTTGAATTGATGCCGAGATATTTTAAGGTAGCCCTCAACCTGCGGAACTGTTCAGCAATAAAAGTTTTATTCGATTCTCCTATTACAATTGGATCTTTAAAATCGTCTGCTACGATCTCACCGATAATAGGTTGCTCCGTTAACTTTTCTATTTCGTGCCTGAACATGATATTACGGCTGAGTGACTCCCTTGCAGAAACTATTCCGATTCCTGTAAACAAAGCAAGCAAGAATGCGGAAAGAAAAACCACCTTTCGTTTAGGACTTACCGGTGAAGATGATGATTCAGCAGGATCAACGATTCGGCTATCCGCAACTGTTGAAGCATAAGATAAAGCGGTCTCTTCCCGCTTTTGCAAGAGGAATGCATAAATCCCGTTTTTAATACTCTGTTCACGGTTAATATCAATAAGCTCCCTTTGTTTTTCCGGAATACTTTGTAGCATGGAATTGTAGGTGCCATTAGTAGAAAAAATATTATTCCGGCTGGCGAGTAAGCTCTGTTCCTGGCTACGAATATTTTCCATTATGCTAGGCCGCATCTTTTCGATTTGATTAGAAAGAGCAACCATAGAAGGAAGACCTTCGCCGGTTGTTTTCTTCATGGCTTCATACTCCTGCTCTGATGTATAAAGTTTGGTAACCAGTTGCGAAAGCATAGGATCATTTACACCTAATGTAGAAGGAACAATTCCTGCCTCGCTGTTTTTTGATTGCACATAATTTTTAACCTGGCCTAATACTGCTAACTGCATATTAACCTCGCTTAACTTCTGATCGTTCTGGCTTACATTCTGTAAAAAAAGCCTGCCTTGTTCCCCAACATCAATAGCACCAGTACGGGTCTTATATTGCTGTGTTCTACGCTCAATAGAATCGAGGTCATGCTCCACGCTGCTTAATCTTTCCTCTACAAAAGCCAGCGTGTTGGCAGCCAGGATATTTTTATCCTTAATAATTGTTTTGTTATACGTGTTTAGTAATTCATTTAAGATATCACTGCTTCTTTCAGGAACTTCATCTTTAAGAACCAGATTTAAAATACTGGCCTGCTTGTTTGTTGTTTTTACATCAAGCCGGCTTTGTATATCACCAGCGACAGATTTAGTTGGTAAAAGGGAAAAATACAGTTTGCGGGTTGTTTTTCTGTTTTGTTCTTTGTTAGGAACAAAACGCACTGTACCATAAGGAGTACTTACCCATTGATTTAAGGGATAAGATTTTTTATTAATCGAAACATTAGCCGCTTTGGCGTCATAATCGAATTCGACTTTATCAACCTGCTGAATTTTATCAGTGTTCTGAACTTCTATACTTATGGGAGAAGTAACATAAGCCGATGATCGTCTGATGCTTCCCTCTTCATACACCGGCGCATACAAATGAAGGTTTCTGACTACTTCATTTAATAGTGGCCTTGATTGAATAACCTCCATTTCATTTTCAATAATTTTCTTTGTAGAAATGAGATTCAAATCTTCCAGCGCTTTTGTATTCTCAGTTCCCTTCTTTTCATCTTTTATTAACAGCCTTGCCGTTGATTCGTACATGGGTGTGGTAAAGCGCAGGTATAGCCAGGAGCCAATACCAGCTAAAAGAAATAAAATGGCAAACACGGGCCAATAAGGTAAAAATCGAAAGATAATCTTTGCTAAAAAATTACTTTCCTTTTCTTCAATCCTGTTTTTACTGTTTTTCATAATTATGCGTCTTATCTGATTACACGATCAAGAATAATAGCGGCTAATGATAGCCCGCTTAAAATGATAGGAAGCAATTGTGTAGTTCTTGAAGACCCTGAAACTTTTGCTTTATTAGGCTCCACATAAACTATGTCGTTAGATCGTAAATAATAATACGGTGATTCAAAGATTTCGGATGTATTTAAGTTTAATCGTTTTATAATTTTTTTGTTATTCTCTTCTCTTATCACCATAATGTTGTCACGCTTACCATAGATAGTTACATCGCCTGCAAGCCCCAATGCTTCAAGAAGAGTGATCTTTTCATTTGGAACAGAAATAACAGTTGGGTTTCCCACTTCCCCCAAAACAGTCACCCTAAAATTGAGATGCCGTATGGTAATTACAGGATCGATCAAAAGCTTTTTATCGATAAGGCTTTTTACAATCTGCACTCTTAGCGCATTTTCAGTCAGCCCTGCTGCTCTAATATTACCTAAAATAGGAAATTGAATATTACCGTCTACATCCACCAGGTAGCCTGATGCCTGTACCGGACCGCCTCCATTAGTTGGCGTATTGGTAGCATATGTAACATTAGGTGCATTAAAAACAGATGAGGCAGCAGGGTTTAAACTGCTAACTGTTATGCTAAGAAGATCATTTGATGAGATGATGGTTTGAGGCACCGAAATAGAAGAGAGCAATGTAGCGTCCTGCTGGTCCACAAAATAAACTGAGTTGCGGGTGCTGACGCAAGAAGTAATTAACATAAGTAACCCGCACAGGGACACAAAATTTTTCCTGAATATCATATATTGATAACTCTTTTTGGTTTCTGTTCAATAAATGCAAGCAGGAAATGGATAGTGATGTCTTAAAATAGGATGCTGGTTAGATTTCAATAATTACAAAAAATCGTACCTGTTTTAAATTACCCGTTTGTTTAAGTTTTTCATTTTAAGAACAATTAGAGGTTAAGTGAAATCCCTTATTTTTTTAGCATGTTCTTAAAAGCGAAAAATTTTACACAGATAGTTTTAGCCAGTTATATAATATTACTTGTTATTATAATCTCTAAGTTACTTATTTGATTTTATATTAATAAATAAAAAGTAAGCTCTGCATTGATAATACTTACCTTTTCCATATACTTAATCGGTATGCAAAGCCTGTTTCTACCTTAACTTTTATAACCATTAATAGTCGCTTGGTAAATGTGACTTTAGATTCAAAAAATCAATTCATTTACCCCCATTCCTTATAGTACAGCTACGGCTTAGGCCTCTGATTTTCTGTTTCATCACGCTTAAAGGTGATTGCTTGTGTTAACGGCTCAAGAATAAAAAATCCATTCTTGGATTTAGGCCTCCATTTCGGCATCTTTTGCAGTACTCTTACCACTTCTTTATCATAAAGCGGACCTGCAGATTGCGAAATTTTAATATTGTTAAGCGAGCCATCTACAGTAACATCAAAGCTGGCCACCACGGTTTTTCGCTCGTTTATTTTTAACTGCTCGGGGCATCGTAAGTTTTTATTTAAAAAATCCACCATAGCTGTTGAACCACCGGGAAACTCGGCGGGAACAATGATAGATTTTTCTGAATTAGGCTTTTCCAATGCAGTCTTTTGCACAACAGTCTGAGAAGTTAGTTGAGGCGCGGAGACAGTAGTATTAGTAGTACTCGCCGTAATAAAACCATTTTCTTTAAGTACCTTGATTTGCTCTTTATTGCGAACGACTATTTGGGGCTTGTTCTTGAATAAAACTATTTTACCCGTAACAACAATGTCCTTGTTGAGGTAGTAAACTTCCGGGTTTTCTACAAAGTATTTCCGATCTGCGCTTTCAATTACTACAGTAAGTAACTGATCAGGAAATGGCGCTCCCATATTCAAAAGGGTAGGTTGCGTTTTAGTATCAGCAAAGTATCTTGCTGTAAGTACTTTACCGGTTACCGTTACTGAATCACCTACAAAAAAATCAACCTCCGACAAACTAATTGGCGTTTTTACTTTAACCTGGCTTTTGTCATGAATGATAAGGTAAGGAATGTTATTACGCAAGCTTACTACGCCGCTAATGCAAACGTCTTTGTTGATGTAAAGCTTTTCAGGAATATTATTAAAATTTTTTCGGTCGGCCTTTAAAATCACAGCATTAATAACCGGATCGGAGAAGTTGGATTGCACATCTAAAAGTGTGGGCGCATTTTCTGAAGACTCGAAATACCTTGCGTTGTATATTTTACTACAAAATTCAACACTGTCGCCCAAATATTTATTTATGTCCCTAAGATTAATGTATTTCAATGTTTTTAAAACATTAGCCTTTTTTAATTCAGACATAAACAAGGAACTGCGGCCCCGGATTTTGGCTGCCTGCTCCCTTGGCAGACTAACATCAGAAAAATCTTTGAAGCTATATTTTCTTAATCCTATTAGTTCAAACCGGCTAAGAAAATCAAGGTCAGCTTCCGTTATAGAATATTGATGTTTATAAGTATTTGCGTTAATACCAGGCTCGAAGGTTTGTAAAGCCGTTGAACGTACAGTAACGATGCTGTCATTGGAGAATAAAAAAATGAGATCGTTTCCGGCATCTATAGTAGAGGCGCCCCAGCCAGATCCGCTAAGCTCTACATATAAAGAAGAGGCAACTGAGGTGAAAGCAATAGCAATTTTGCCTTTGCCAGGTATTGAAATAGATACCGGTTCCAATTCAATCCTGTGCTTTTTGAGGAATTTATCATACACATTCACTCGCACATTTTGAGAAAAACAAAACAAAGGCAGGAGAAATAAAAATGCTATGCTGCATTTCATAAAAAAATCATTAGTGTTTATCAAAATGGCTTTCTAATGGATAGTCGGAAACAATAATGGTATTACAAAGGATGTGAATTGAAGCAGTTTGCCATGCAGCGCTCTTTACTTTCCAATTCACGAAAGGATAGGGTCTTCAATAGAATATAGAATAAAATGATATGTACAATTACCTTGAAAATACTGAAAAAAATGTTGAGTTAGCTCAGCAACATAAGTTTCCGAAGGTTCACCCGGTAATTTTTGTGCATATTAGTAAAAACCTTTTTTATAATCAAAAAAAAATATGTGAAAAATCTCACAAGGCGCTCTCCAATTTGCAACTACTCATTTATACATCTCTAGTGAAGAGCTTATGCCCATGTTTCTTTATTTGTCTATATATGCCAAAGACATTAAACGGTATTTGGGATAGGGCTTTTGCTATACTAAGACAATTTAGCATTGGAGAAATTCATTGTTCAATGACAAAATAATAGGGCTACTCTTTTGGAGTAGCCCTATTATTTTTAAATTTCTTTTTGTAGCCCGTACGAGATTCGAACTCGTATCACCACCGTGAAAGGGTGGTGTCCTAACCCTTAGACGAACGGGCCTTTTACAAACGCTTCTGTAATAAGCGTCGTTTTAAGGACGGCAAAGATAAGGGTGACACCTTATCACCCCAAAAAATTTTAAAATTAAAAGCCTCCCTTTAAAGGAGGCTTTTAAGCTTGCATGAACACTTAATTTTTCGCCACATCAAACTTGCGAAAGATTGATTTAATACTTGCCTGGATTTCTTTACTGGTTAAATTCCGGCTTGCAACCTCATCGGTTGTCCATCCCTGCCATACTGTTTTATCGGTCTTTGCATCAATGAGACTGATAGTGATGGTACCTTCTCTGATCTGTTGTTCTTCACGATCGTAACCTAACAGTTGTGAAGGATAATAAACCGGTACCCAGCGACGCGTATAAGGATTAAAAAAATACCTTGTCTGTGACCGGGAATAAACCGGGTTATCCTGCTCTTTCAGCCCTTTTTCCACTGCTACATCATAAGTAAGAAAAACATCTGGTTTTTTAGATTCCTTCCAACCCACTTTTATTAGTTCAGCATTGACAGCATCTTTAAGCTTGCGCTCTGCCAGATCCGAGACTTTACTATTCACCGAGTCATCTTTACTTTCCTTTGTGTCAATCCAGGCAAAATTTCTATAATTAGCTAGATCAACCGATTCATCTTTTTCAATATGCGCTACGCTTGCACAACCTGCCAGTAACAGGCCTGCAAAAGCAGTAGCACCGAAAGTCTTAAGAACATTACGCATAATATACTCCTTTGTTTTATATAAACATATACGTTGAAAAGGATGCGTGTATTTTAAACGGGTTGTGAAAGTTTGGCCGCATAAACCCATTTATAAACAACCACTTGAGCATTTCTCAAAAAAGCGTTATTTCGAAATGTTGCTGCGGAATTTCAACATCTGCAAAGCCTTTTTTTAGCAGCCATGTTCTAAAATCCTGCTGCACGTCAAACTCACCATGTACCAAAAAAAGTTTTTTAATCTGCTGCTTATCCTGGCACGCCAACCATTGAGACAAGTCTTCATAGTCGCCATGTGCACTCATACTTCTTATTTGCCCTATTTCCGCATTTACCTCGTGCTGTACGCCAAAGATGCCAACTTCTTTTGCACCCGTTAGCAACCGTGCGCCCAGCGAAGCAGGTTCACAATAACCTGTCATCAATATGCCATTCCGGCTATTCTCCACGTTATTACTTATATGATGTTTTACCCTCCCGGCTTCCGCCATGCCACTTGCCGAAATAATAACACAAGGTTCATTACGATAGTTGAGCGCTTTAGACTCTTCTACATTTTCAATATACTGAATGCCTTTAAAGCTAAAAGGGTCATCATCTGATTGCAAAATCTTTTGTACCGTGTTATTAAAATGCTGC
>JAQBNG010000067.1 GCA_028288675.1 Flavisolibacter sp.
GTGCTTCAAAGAAATTTAATTATTCTTTTCCACGCTATCAGCATTCGGTGCTGTAACAGCACTGTTGTAAAATGAGTGGCGTACCTGCGGCTACCGCTTTGCTCACGGTACTATTGTTCTGCCAATGTTTGGATCTAACGGCACCCAGGCAACGGTTATCGCTTTAACTCCCGCCAACAAGTTTATTGAATACCGGGTGAAATTATGCTGCAGGTTCGTCGGGTTTGCGTTTGTTTATTTTTTGCTGCTCTTCCGTTGTGAGTGTTGCAAACCAAGCTTGGTGTACTTCATCGGCATTAGTAGCATCCTAAGGATTTTCTTTATAATATTCATTCAATCTTATGGCCATGTCATCGCCCATTTCCCAGGTTTCGTTTAACGATTCTACATAAACGCTTAAAGTTTTTTCCATAAGTAGATTCATTACAAAATACGAGACCATGGGTTTACTGGCAGTTAAACTATCCTTATGTTGTTGTGATTTTTTCGTAATGACAGTAATGTACTCTACCTCAATGTGGACAGGTGAGAGGGGCAATGTACCATGAGCTTTACTCCCAGTTGCATTCTTCTGTTTTGTAGAGTATAACCAGCTTTTCAAACTTTTCTTTTGTACCGGCAGTTGTTTTGGTGCCCCTCTCGCTACAGCCGCCAGACCATGCCACTTCACCACGTACTGTATAGCGAAAAACAGGCGGGATGCCGGTACTTTCAGTTCTTTCGGTTTTTAAAATTTTCAGGTTCTCCACCTTCGCGGTTTCAGCGCAAACATATTCCTGCAAAATCTTTTTGCTGATATCCTTTTTTGATGGTTTGCCGCTGCAACCAGTTAACAAGGCTATCAAAGGGAAGCAAAGAAAGAAGGGGTTTGCTTTAGCCATAAAAATGGTTGGTTTAATGCAGTTTGTTTTAAGATGGCAACATATTTTTTACAATATCAACACATACTAAAGGCAAAAGAAATGTTTTTTGATACGACTTTTAAGGGCAAAAACTATACAGCATCCGACAGCGAAGTGAAATTAAAGTCCCTGATCTTCATTGGCGGTATCATGTTATTCCCAATACGTACTGGCTTGCCCAGAGCTTCCAGGTTGGCAAGCATTGTAGCCGGACTTTCATTAAACCTAAAATTTTTAATAGCGTGTTTGATGGCGCCGTTCTCAATATAAAATGTTCCATCACGGGTCAGCCCTGTATACACCAGGGTTTGCGGATCAACAGCACGTATATACCAAAAACGTGTTACCAATATTCCTTTGTCTGTGCCCTTAATTAAATCATCAAGCGATTGGTCAGTGCCCTGCATAATAATGCCTGCTGGCGCCGGTAATGCATCAACGCCTTTTTGCTTTGCCCAGAATCTGGAATAAGGGAGAGCCTTTAAAACACCGTTCTCAATCCAGGTTGTTTTTTGCCTTGGACTGCCATCCGGTGCAAACGGGCTTGCAGGGTTATCGGCATTAAGCGGATCGGAAATGATGTTTACTTTTTCATTGAACAACGTACTGCCAATTCGGTTTCCTTCGCCTCGTTTTCCAAAATAGCTTCGGCCTTCATCTGCAGTGCGGGCATCCATAGCATTGATTAGTAACGATAGCAAATCATTAGCTGCCTGCGGTTCCAGTATCACCGTAAGTTTTTCCGGTTTAACCTCCTTTGTTTCCTTTGATGCAACTGCTTTATTGATAGCTATGGTGGTTATGCCTTTTGTATCCAGCTTCGATGCATCGGTAAAAGCCTGTACGCCATATCCCGAGCCTCTTTCATCTGCTGTTCTTGCCGTAACGGTAAACTCTCCCGAGGTTGCCTTGTTGTATCCAAAAAGCCCCCGGTTATTACCAATGGCAACAAAGCCGGTGGTATCTTCTAAAAAACCGGCAGCAGTAATTTTTTTTGCAATACACTCCTGCAAACTTGCTAATACGGCATCAACCCGGAATGAGGGATCTACATTGGCTGTGGCATCGGAAAAGGTAAGCGACTTGCCATATTGTTGCGGACCCAGAGCAGGCAGGTACTCTGAATTTTCCGGCGCCAGACGGGCTACTTCTTCCGATCGCAGCACGGTTCTTTTTAAAGAAGCATCATCCAGTTCATTACCATTTGCCGTGCCTGAGCGCTTACCAAAAACAGACGTAATGGATACGGCAAGGTTATCGGTTTCTCCGTTAGTAGAAACTGTGTTTCGTGCATACCGGATGTTGCCTGAACGGCCGCCCGTTACGTTCACAATAATCTCGTCGGCCTTTGAATACGAGATGATTTTATCTATCAGTTTTTTTGCTTCCTGTTCGTTAAGCATTGCCATTTATCGTAGTGTATTAAGCGGGTTTTGCAGAATTTGTATTTAGCACATTGATCTTGGTAAACTTGCTGGTGCAACAGCCATGCGATACAGCACTTACTTGACCGGGCTGCCCCTTTCCATCAAAGAAAGTTCCGAACGAACGGTAGTCGCTTTCATCGCAGATCTGTACACAGGAATTCCAGAAATGTTGTGTATTACTTTGATAGGCCACATCATCCAGCATGCCGGTTATTTTACCATTTTGTATTTCATAAAATACCTGTCCGCCAAATTGAAAGTTATAGCGCTGCTGGTCTATGGAATATGAGCCTCGGCCCAAAATGTAAATGCCTTTTTCAACACCTTTGATCATATCATCCACACTCAGTTTTTGTGTGCCCGGACGGAGAGAAACATTCGGCATCCGCTGAAACTGCACGTTGCCCCAGTTGTCGGCATGACTGCAGCCATGCGATTCTTTTTGTCCAAGCATGTGTACCTGGTCTCTTGTTGCCTGGTAATTCACTAAAATTCCATTCTTTACAAGGTCCCATTCTTTAGCAGGAACCCCTTCATCATCATAGCCAACCGTGTTTAAAAAATAAGGCTGCTTTCTATCGGCTACTATGTTCACGATCTTACTTCCAAAATTAAACTTGCCTGTTTTCCATTTATCAAGTGTGGCGAAAGAAGTGCCCGCATAATTCGCTTCGTAACCCAGCACACGATCCAGCTCCAGTGGATGACCAACTGATTCATGAATGGTCAGTCCCAGGTGGTTCGGGTCTAAAACAAGATCATATTCTCCCGACAACACTGATTTAGCTGTATGCTTTTCAGTTGCCTGCTTAGCTGCCTGCACCGCATCTTCTACCATATCGTATGCATAGCGGTAAAGTATCAAACCTAATGGACCGGGAACCTTCTCCGATGCTTTCGGCGTCAGGTATTCATAACCCATACCCATTGGCGCACTCAGCGCATCTCTTGTTTTGAATTTACCCGTTTTTTTATCCACCACCGTTACTGAGAAGTTGGGCCACAAGCGGTGAATATCCTGGTCTATATAAGAGCCATCAGTAGAAGCAAAATATTTTTGCTCGTTCACAAAAAAGAGGTTGGATGTAATAAAGGTCGCACCGGCTTTCATGGCTTCGCTGTTCACTTTCAGCAACAGGTCAACCTTTTCTTTTACAGGAATAGAGAACGCATTCACTTTGATCGGCGTTTTCCAGGAACGTTCGCCCAATCCTTTTTGTGGAGCCAGTTTCACTGGTTCTTTTTGCAGTTTGGAGTTAGCCTTTGCTAAGGCTACCGCTCTGCCGGCACATTTTACAATAGCTTCTTTGGTAACCTCGTTGGTAGCAGCAAAGCCCCAGGTACCATTAACGATAACCCTGATGCCAACGCCATACGATTCGTTATTGGAAATATTTTGAATCCTTGCTTCTCTTGCCGCCAAGGCTTGTGTCAGGTAGCGGCCAATGCGAACATCGGCGTAGGTGGCACCGCTTCTTTTAGCCTCATTCAGTGCGGCATCTGCCAGTGCTTTTTTAGCTCCTGTATCCATGCCGTTTGTAAGAAGTTGCGAAGCATCAACCGGCCTGCTGAACAAGTAGTCGGGGATGGCGAGTGCACCTACACCCATGGCGGTCATTTGCAGAAAATCTTTACGTTTCAAATGAGCTCGTTTTATTTGTTTTTAATGAAATGGAAACCGGCTTCAAGCTACGAAAAAGAGGTAAAGCAGGATAAAAAATTTAGAGCCATGCTGATTTTTGATGTGGGTATTTTTTTATAGACATCGTGATGATGTTACTAATGTTATGTAAAATGTACTATGGCAAATTGTTGATTGGGCGTGCCCCTTTGCTGGTCGTTCATATCCGTGGGGGTCATGCCATAGCGTGTCCTTCTTTATGTTCACGGCAAAGGGCCGGGCTATCCGCTGCAATCTTTTTGTACCGGTGCGGATACAAAAAGGATTTCCGCTTCTATCCCTCACGCAAACGTCACCTCATACATAACATGACAGTAGTATTGTTTAAATACTGTTGTGTCGCAATTTATAATTGCCTTATCTGTCAACAAACCCGGTTGTTTCCGAATTCCTTTTACAAGCATTTTATAAGCCCTTATCTTAGTTTTGTTACACAATGAATCATCAAACAATTCAATGGGGCATAATCGGTTGCGGTAATGTTACCGAGGTAAAGAGTGGTCCGGCCTTTGGCAAAGTTCCTCACTCAAAGCTGGTGGCCGTTATGCGGCGCAATGCCGAAAAAGCAGCAGACTATGCGCAGCGGCACCAGATAGAAAAATGGTATAGCGATGCATCTGCACTTATCAACGACCCTGACGTAAATGCAATTTATATTGCTACGCCACCATCTTCTCATGAAGCCTATACGATAGAAGCTTTACAGGCGGGCAAGCCGGTTTATGTAGAAAAACCAATGGCTATAAATGCGCAGTCGGCAGGCCGAATGAGGGACGCTGCAAAAGAAACCGGCGTTAAATTATCAGTAGCACATTACAGGAGGGAGCAGCCGCTTTTTTTAAAAATAAAATCGTTGATAAACGAAGGAGCTATCGGCGAGGTAAGACTGGTAAACCTGCAGTTTTTTCAACCGCATCACTCCAATGTTATTGCACAAACAGAAGAACCATGGAGGCTTGATCCGGCTGTATCCGGTGGCGGCCTTTTTCATGACCTGGCACCACACCAACTTGACCTGATGCGCTATTTTTTTGGACGGCCTAAACAAGCATCAGGACTTTCATTTAATGCGGCCCAATTGTATAGCGCCGATGATACCGTTAGTGGCCAGGTGCTTTTTAGCAACAACATTCTTTTCAATGGTGTATGGTGTTTTACCGCTTCCGAAAAAAGAGATCACTGCGAGATCATCGGAACAGAAGGAAGCATTCGTTTCAGTGTGTTTGAACAACAACCAGTGGTGCTCCTGAAAAGTGGAACCGAACGGCATTTTGAATTTGAACCATTGCAACACGTACAACAGCGGATGATACAAAAAGTAGTTGAGTACTTTTTAGGCACTTCTCCTAACCCCTGTTCTGCCGATGAAGGTGTAGATGTAATGAGGATGATAGAAGCGTTTACAAGTTCTTCTAAAATGGGTTAAGCAATAAAGTATAAAATTGATTTTGGCAAGCCCCTGCTGGGCAGTTCGCTTTTACTCCGTCATAAAACCCATGCACTAGGTTTAAGCGGGGATAAGTTCCTATCCTGCTTCTTAACAATCATTATCAATCTTGAATTTATGCCGATTAGAATTACAAACGTACAAGAGTGTCCTTCGGCTGCACTCAGGATAAACTGTGCAACGGAAGTTTCATAGTAGCACTTTAGTTTGGTCCAAACTTCTCCCACCTGCATTCTTGGTACATTTGTCTTATCTGAATACAACCAAATGAATGAACCTAAAGAACAACTTAAAGAACTATTTGACCGTATTCCACGGCGGCATACAGCGGAAAACGTAAAGGAAATATACAGCCTGTTGGATGCGTATGAAGACCTGTTAAAAACAATGGAAACCGATGCCCGTTACGAGAAGCAGGTGCCCCGTTTTTTTGAGGCACTTGATCCCATTAGGGCAACCATCAAAAAGTCGAATGATAATAAGGCTTCTAAAAAAACGAAAGATGTGCTGTTTGATGAAGCTTCCGGGGCACTAAAGGATACTATGGAAGAAGCCATGCAATTGTAAAAATGGGTCGGCAATCATCTTGAGTTAAAGAAAACAGCTTACCAGTTATTCATTTCGTCTTTATTGGTTCTTTCAAGTTCCTGGGGGGGTGTATGTTGCCAGTTGGCATCGTAGGAAACAAAAAAGGAAAGCCACAGGCTTCTGGAGAAACGCATTAACCAGGGCTGCAGCGCTAAAAGAAAAATAGAATTGAGGACGATCCAGATCAAAAAGCGATTGTCTTTAAACGAAAAGCCAATGGTTAAGAACCATGTTAGAAGGCTGATGCCGGTTATGGCAATTGCAACCAAATAACTGATATAGCCGGTGCCATAATAAAAGCCTACTTCAATGTCTGTAGGCTGACTGCAAACAGGGCACCGCTCATACATTTGCATGTTGCGGTTAATACGAATGGTCAATGGATTTATGAACAGTTTTCCTTCGCGACAACGTGGGCACCGGCAACCAAAAACAGTAGCAAAATAACCCCGGTATGTTTTTTCAGCTTTCATAGTTTACAGGTAGTCCAGCACTTTTTCCATAGCTATGCTTCTTGAGCCTTTTACTAATAAAGAGGAATTAGTAATGTTGGCCTTTTTTAACCATTCTCCTGCGGCTTCCGGCGTTGAAAAAGAAAGATAGGGATGCTTGGTCTTTACAAAATCTCCACCAACTAAAAGTACGTGTTGCCATTGATTATGGCTGATCTCGTTAATAATAGTCTGGTGTTCATTGATGCTTTCTTCGCCTAATTCTGCCATAGCACCTAATACTAAAATCTTATTCTCACTTTTGGCTCTTGCAAAATTTTCAATAGCGGCTTTCATGCTGCTTGGGTTGGCATTATAAGCATCTAAAATAATTGTATTGCTTCCCTTCTGTACTAATTGCGAACGGCTGTTGGAAGGCGCATAGGTTTCAATAGCCAGCCTTATTTTTTCATCGCTAACACCAAAAAACTTTCCTACTGCTACTGCAGCTAACACATTCGGCAGATTATAGGTTCCTACTAATGCGGTTTTAATTTCTCCGTGAAATCCTTTGCTAAAACCAACCTGTAAAAAAGTATCGCTGTTTACCACATTACCTGTTATATCACTGTCTGTAGTTCCATAAGTAATAACAGGCACGATGCCTTTACTCATTTCGTGCAGGTACGCATAATCGTTCATCCGGAACATGGTGCCATTATGAATGCGTAAGTAATCTATCAATTCACCCTTTCCTTTGCGGACCCCCTCTTCTCCGCCAAAGCCTTCTAAATGTGCCTTGCCCACATTGGTGATTAAGCCATGTGTAGGTAAGGTGTATTCGCAGTAAGAAGCAATTTCTCCAATGTGGTTAGCGCCCATTTCAATCACAGCCATTTCCGCATCGTTTCTGATTTTTAAAATGGTAAGTGGTACGCCAATGTGGTTGTTAAGGTTTCCTTCTGTTGTATATGTTTTAAATGTGGTACTCAGCACGGCATGAATTAGTTCTTTAGTGGTTGTTTTGCCATTACTGCCTGTGATTGCTATAAATGGAATATTGAATTGTCTGCGGTGGTGTAAGGCCAATTGTTGCAGCGTGTCTAAAACGTCATCAACTAAAATAGTTTTATCGCTGATGGCATATGCAGGTTCATCAATAATAGCGTATGCGGCACCGGCCTCTATTGCTTTTTTAGCAAAGCTGTTTCCATTGAAACTCGGGCCTTTTAATGCAAAATAGAGGTCACCGGTTTGCAGTTTGCGGGTATCGGTTTGTATAGAGGGATGCTGAAGGTAAATATGATACAGATCTTCCATGTTCATACCCCAAAATTAAGATGGATTTAAGCAGGGATGTAAAATGTACCGGCTTAGCTAAGAAGGCTATTTTAATAAAAGGCAGGCGTTTTGATATATTGTATGATATAAAATTGGTAAAAACATGGCAAGCTTCAGTGAAATTTTAAAAGCCGAAAAACCGGTGCTGGTTGATTTTTTTGCGGAATGGTGCGGCCCCTGTAAAATGATGGCGCCTATATTAAAGCAAACAAAGGATGCTATTGGCGATAAGGCTACAATTATAAAAGTAGATATTGATAAAAACCCCGAAGTGGCTGAACAGTTCCGGGTGCAGGGTGTGCCTACATTAATTCTTTTTAAAGGGGGACAAGTAAAGTGGCGCCAGTCGGGAGTTGTTCAGGCAAATATGTTAGTGAAGGTTATTAATGAAAACAGTTAAATATATTGTTTAACAGCCGCCTTTAAAAACGGAAGGGTAGGAAGCGAAGAAATGATTTGTATGTCCTGCAAAAGCGATGATTCATTATTTAAAAAAGTCAGGACATTTTGCACTTTATTTTTTTCAAAAAGAGTGCTGAAAATGTCTTTTCCGGGTAAAGTGTTATTGGTTAAAATATGGAGCAGCACGCTGTCGTAAAAATGAAATTTAGAAGAAGGGTTAGTAATAAAAGGTTTACCCGTTCTGGTTAAGCTATCAACAAGTGCCTTGCTATGTTGTTGAATAAAAAAAAACGTGTAGCCGCTTGAGCCTTTTGTTTGCCCTCCTGCAGTGCCTATGTTAATAATGTTGGCCTGATGGGTTGGGAATCGATAATTTGTCATTGGAATTACGCCAAATTCTTTCCCGGTAATTGTATAATCATCAATGTGAAGAATATTTTCGATATAGTTTTTTAACCCGGCTTCATACTCCTGTTCTTTTAAAAGAGATGGTGTGAATAAAGTATATTCTACTAATGCCTCAGTTGCCGAAAAGGGAAGCAAATAACAAAAAGAAGTTCCATGTTGCTGAGCGATACGAAAATCCATCAAGGTAGCTACATGATGATCGAAAGTTTTTTCTTCGGTCTTTATAGTCCAGCCCTTGAAATGTTGTAAAAGCCAGTGCTCCCCTTTTTTAAGTGAAGGCATTTCAAATAATATACTGTTGAAAACATACTGGCTATAAATTGTTCTACCCTCTACTATAATTCCTGTTTCCTTCGCCGAAAAAATGTTTTCTATTTTGCCATAAAGAATTTCAAAAGCCGGGTGCTGCTCTATTACACTATAGCAATAATTATAAAAGTCAATACCGCGGATCATTTTATAGCGATAGGGCTGAATAGAAAACTCCTTGTAAAAATCATCGCTGTAAAACCATAAATGCTCCCATTGCCGGTAAACAATTGATTCAAAAGTTCCGGCATCCTTTTCCCAAAAACACCAGGTGCGGTCATTCTTATCTTTCGGGGCTTCATCTGCCAGCAAAATTTTTTTATCGCCAAACTTTCCAGATTGGATCATGTGTACTGCAAGGCTTAACCCTGCGCAGCCCATTCCGGTAATAATATAGTCGTACTGTTTTTGTGGCATTGGCTGATGAAACAATTTTGTGTTGGTAAAGTTGCGGAGGTAACGGGCAAGTATCAAAATTTACCGCAAAGAAGGAAAAAATAGAGTCAGGCGCAGAGGCTGATAGATGTCTCAGCGAAACCATGCTTCTCCTATCCACTTCGGTTATACTTACCGCGGTAAAGGAAAAACTGTAAACTTTTTGAGAAATAAAAATTGTAAAATACTTGCAATAGAATGTTGTGGGATATATGTTTGTTGCTGTTGCAATCAAAAAGCAACTAAAATCCGTATCATGACACTATCCCACAACGCTGTACTATCAGCGAATGCTTGCTATAATTTTTTTCAATCCTCAACAAAAAGTAAAACATCAATTAATTTTTATCAGTAACTGGTAAGCAAACTTATTTTTTTAGGCGTTGAGGATGTACCCCGGGTTTCTACCAGGGGTTTTACTTTTTACTGCTCACTGGCTGGATTTAAATAGGGTTGGAAAGATGAAACATTACTTACGGTATAGTTCTTTGAAAATTGCCATTGCTTATTGCTTATTGCGCCTCTCCTGGCATAACTCAATCAAAACTGAATTCGTGGTTTTCGGGTGTAGAAAGCAAACCAGCTTATTGTCAGCACCACTTTTTGGCTGATTGTTCAATAGTAGAAAACCCTCTGTTTTCAGCCGCTCCATTTCTGCCAAAATATCCTCCACCTCAAAAGCAATGTGGTGAATTCCTTCGCCCTTTTTATCAATAAATTTTTTAATAACTCCCTCTTCCGAAGTAGATTCCAGTAGTTCGATTTTAGTGTCACCTTGTTGGAAAAAGGCTGTGGTAACGGCCTCGCTTTCTACTATTTCTTTTTTATAACACTGACTATTTAGCAACTTTTCAAAGAGGGGCACAGATTCTGATAAGGAAGTAACAGCAATTCCAATATGTTCCACTTTTAGCATGGTTGGTTGTTTACGATTTAAGGTAAAATTAAAGCTCATGCAGCGAATTGAACCTTAAATGCGCCTGTTTTGAGGTAACTTTGCCAATTGTAAAGACACAAACGCACGATTAATTTATGTTACAACTTCCTATTTATCTCGACCATAATGCCACTACGCCTTGCGACCCGCGGGTAGTGGATGCCATGATACCTTATTTCACACAGAGTTTTGGAAATGCCGCAAGCCGCAACCATCCTTTTGGCTGGCAGGCCGAAGAAGCCGTAGATTATGCCCGTGAGCAGGTTGCTAAATTAATTGGCGCCGATGCGAAGGAAATAATTTTTACATCTGGTGCTACCGAAGCTGACAACCTGGCTATCAAAGGCGTTTTTGAAATGTATGCGCAAAAGGGCAACCACATCATTACCTGTAATATTGAGCATAAAGCTGTTTTGGATACCTGTAAGCATCTTGAAAAATTAGGCGCAGAAGTTACCTATCTGAAAGTGATGGAAAACGGTTTGATTAACCTTGAGGAGTTGGAAGCAGCCATGCGGCCAACTACTATTCTTGTCGCCATTATGTACGCCAATAACGAAATCGGAACGGTAATGCCGATGAAAGAAATCAGCCAAATAGCCAAGAAGCATGGTGCTTTGGTTTTTAGTGATGCAACGCAGGCGGTGGGCAAGATTCCGGTTGATGTGAATAAAGATGGCATTGACCTTTTAGCAATGACCGCTCATAAAATGTATGGTCCAAAAGGCGTTGGGGCTTTATACGTACGCCGTAAAAACCCACGGGTAAAGGTTACAGCCCAAATGGACGGCGGCGGCCACGAAAGAGGCATGCGCAGCGGTACTTTAAATGTTCCCGGCATCGTTGGCTTTGGTAAAGCCTGTGAACTTTGCATGAATGAAATGGAAAAAGATGCTGCACATACCAGCCGTTTGAGAGATAAATTGGATACTGCTTTCCTGAGTCTGGAAGAGGCTTACCTGAATGGCGATAAAGAACACCGGTTGCCGCATGTTAGCAATATCTCTTTTAAATATGTAGAGGGTGAAGGCTTGCTGATGGGCTTTAATAAGAATATTGCCTTGTCTTCCGGATCGGCTTGTACTTCGGCTTCCTTGGAACCTTCCTATGTTTTAAAAGCGTTAG
Source organism: Flavisolibacter sp. (assembly GCA_028288675.1). Lineage (GTDB taxonomy): Bacteria > Bacteroidota > Bacteroidia > Chitinophagales > Chitinophagaceae > Flavisolibacter. The sequence goes on from JAQBNG010000067.1 coordinate 11,434, forward strand.
GATTGGGTGATGATCTGGCACATAGTTCGCTCCGTTTTGGCTTAGGCAGATATACAACAGAAGAGCAGATTGATTATACAATTGATAAGGTTTCTACAACGGTTCTCAAATTAAGAGAAATGAGCCCGCTGTGGGAAATGTATAAAGAAGGAATTGATATCAATAGCATTGAATGGGCGGCACATTAAAAAATGTGCAAATAGCTAAATGGCGCAATTGCTCAATGTTGTGCCTTTCATAATTGAGAAATTGAGCATTTTTTAAATTTTCAAATTTGTTTTATGGCATACTCAGATAAAGTTTTAGACCACTACAACAACCCTCAGAATGTGGGTACATTAGATAAAAGCAAGAGCACCGTGGGTACAGGTTTAGTAGGCGCTCCAGAGTGCGGCGACGTAATGCGGTTGCAAATTGAAGTGGACGATGCAACCGGCTTAATTAAAGATGCAAAATTTAAAACCTTTGGTTGCGGTTCAGCAATTGCTTCTTCTTCCCTGGCTACAGAATGGCTTAAAGGAAAAAGTATTGATGAGGCCATCAAAATTGATAACATGGAAATCGTGGAAGAGTTGAATCTACCACCAGTAAAAATTCACTGCTCTGTATTAGCCGAAGACGCCATTAAAGCGGCCGTAAATGATTACCGTAAGAAGAACGGCCTGGAAGAGATGAAGTTTGAAGAAAGCTTAGTTCATTAATGTAAAAACCAAAAAATAAAATTCAAATCACAAGGAGTTGGAATTTGTTTTTTGACATTTGGATTTTTTATGGTAGCAACGGATAATGCGATATTAATAAGCGACAAGGCAAAAGCAAAGGTTCAGCAACTAATGCAGGAGGCCGCAATTGGTAATGATGCGTCTTACTTTGTAAGGGTGAGTGTAGTAGGTGGTGGTTGCTCAGGGCTTAGTTATAAATTGGATTTTGACAATGAGCAAAAACCAATGGACCAGGTATTTGAAGACAAAGGAGTAAAGCTGGTAACAGATTTAAAAAGCTTCCTTTACCTTGTAAATACAGAGCTTGATTTCTCGGACGGCCTGAACGGTAAAGGGTTTTATTTTCAAAACCCAAATGCCAGTCGCACTTGTGGTTGCGGCGACAGTTTCGCTGTTTAGTGCTAAACGATTGACCTTATTATACAATCCCATACAAGTAACTAAGTATGGGATTTTTTATGGCTTCTTTAAAAAGAGCATTGCCTATTTTGCAGCCTCTTGGTTATACATTCAAAATTTACATTTTCTTCATGTGGCCTATTTGTAAAAAGGAACTCCGTCAATTCTTTAGCTCTTTAACCGGCTATATTGCTATCGCCGTTTTTTTGCTGGTAAATGGTTTAGTGCTTTTTGTGCTGCGCAATAATATCCTGGAAACCGGTTATGCCACCCTCGACCAGTTTTTCTCTTTTGCTCCGTGGGTATTGCTTTTCCTAAGTGCGGCTATCACTATGCGTAGCTTCTCCGACGAATTTCGTGGAGGTACTTTCGAGATATTGGGAACAAGGCCATTAAGCATGTGGCAGATTGTTGCCGGCAAGTTCTTTGGTGCTTTTAGCGTTGCCCTGGTTGCCTTACTTCCTACACTGGTTTACTACTTTACTATTAACCATTTAGCATCCGGTACCGGTATCGATTCCGGTGCGGCTATCGGTTCTTACCTGGGCCTTATTTTATTAACCGGTGTATTTATTTCCATCGGCATTTGTGTGAGCAGTTTTACTACTAATTCAGTGGTTTCGTTTATTGTTACGCTAATTCTTTCCGTACTTTTTTATTACGGCTTTAGTGCTTTAAGCGAACTACCGGTTTTTGAAAATGGCACTGATTATTACATCGAAATGCTTGGTATCAATTTCCATTATCAAAGCATCAGCAAAGGCGTAACGGATACAAGGGACATTGTTTATTTTATCAGCCTGGTTGTTTTCTTTTTACTGGTTACAAAAACAAGGCTCTCTAAAGAATCATCAGCAAAAAATAAGAAAGCTACGTTGCGATGGGTTGGTCTACTTGCTGGTTTACTCCTCATTAATTTTATTGCCTCAAAGGTTCATTTTAGAAAAGATTTGACTGAAGAAAAAAGATACTCCCTGACAACAACTACAAAAGAACTGGTTCGCAATCTGGAGAATGATGTGGTTATTGATGTCTTTCTCTCTGGCGAACTGCCATCCGGGTTTAGAAAATTAAGTAACTCCACACAAGAGTTTTTATCATTATTGAAAGAAACAAATCCTGCAAGGGTTCAGTACCGTTTTATATCACCCGAAGAAGACGCTGGCAATGGAAAAACCTGGAGTGATTCGTTACGCAGTGCCGGCGTTGAACCCATCAACCTATCGGTACAGGTAAAAGCCGGGGAAGAGAATAGAAACATTTTTCCGTATGCCTTAGTTCATGCGGAAGGGCAAACCGATGTTGTAAATCTATTCCCCAGCAGCAAGCGAAACATCTCAGTGGCAGAACTGAATAACGCAGAAGCCATGATGGAATATGGCTTTGCAAAAAGCCTGGATAAATTAAGTAATAAACAACCTAAGGTTATTGCCTATGCCACAGGAAATGGAGAACCTGTTGGAACAGAAATCTATGATCTGCAGCAATTAACCGCAGGCAGTTATGTAATGAAGCCGTTTGATCTTACAGCGTTTCCTTACATTCCCAAAGAAGCAAATATTTTATTAATTGTAAAACCAGTAGCTGGCTTTACAGAAGCACAAAAATTAAAGATTGACCAATATGTAATGAACGGTGGTAAGGTGCTGCTTTTCGTTGACAACCTTAATGCAGAACAAGACAGCCTCAGTTATAAATCGGAGCTCATTGCATATGACCGCAATTTAAATCTGGGTGACCTGCTTTTTAATTACGGGGTTCGCATCAATGCCGATCTGGTGATGGACCTGCAATGCGATTTTTTACCCTTTGCTGTTGGCGGTAATTCAACGGCACCGCAATACGAATTTTTGCACTGGAACTATTATCCTCTTTTCGAAAGCAGAAACAATCACGCCATTAATAAAAACCTAGGCCTGGTAGCGGGCCGTTTTGTAAACTCTATTGATACGGTGGAGGCAGAAGGTATCCGAAAAACCTACCTGTTGCAAAGCTCTCCTAACTCCCGGAACATCAGTACGCCAGCGCTTATCAGTCCTAATGAAAACCGCAATGCACCTGAGGATGCACAGTTTAGGAAAAACGGTATCCCCGTTGCTGTATTACTCGAAGGAAATTTTTCTTCACTCTACAAAAACCGTGTTAGCAAGGCGCAATCAGACAGCCTTGCAGGAAGCGGCGGCTTTAAAGAAAGCAGTGCCGGTGATGGAAAGATGATAGTAGTAGCAGACGGCGACATTGTATTGAATGATGTGTCTAAAAAAGGAGGGCCGCTACCCATGGGAATGAACCTTTTTACAATGGGCTCACAATACGAATACCAGTTTGCCAACCGCGATTTTTTATTGAATTGTCTTGAATATTTTACTAATAAATCAACCATCATAG
>JAQBNG010000086.1 GCA_028288675.1 Flavisolibacter sp.
GGCAAACAACTTACACCAACATCCGCAACCTGAATGTGGTGCTTGAGAAGTTAGGTGTTGTTTATGATCCGGCAACCGGCACAATTAATTTTAATGCTATCACGCTGCCTATTGCTGAAGCAGATAGAAAGCAATTAGCCGGAGAAGCGATGTTTTTAAGAGCCTACCATTATTTTAATTTGGCGAGGCTTTACGGCGGGGTGTTTTTGATTCATAAAACCATTACACCTATAGAAGCAAAGGCTACCAACCGCTCAAGTCTTGCAGATATTTATAAATTAATTGAAGCCGATTTAAAGACCGCCGCTGCCGGCATGAACAAACTGAAGTTTACCCAGATTGCCGTGGCCGATCAAAGCCGGGCCACTGGTTGGGCAGCAAAAGCTTTATTAGGTAAAGTGTTGCTAACGCTGAATAGAAAAGGGGAAGCGATTACGGTGTTGCAGGATGTAAAAGACAACAGTGGCTATGCTTTAGTGTCCGGCACCGGAGCTTATGCCAATGTCTTTTCTACCACCAATGAAATGAATGGAGAGATGATCTTTGCCATCCGCTTTAAGGCTGGAGGCCTGGGGTTAGGCAACCTGTTACCAAATATTTTTGCGCCTTTAGGCAGCGGTGCAGCAGTAATAGCCGGTGATGGTGATGGTCTGAATTATCCAACTGCTGATTTAGATACAGCTTCGACAGGCGATTCAAGAAAAGCAACCTTGATTGGTGTGTATGGAACAGGGACGGCCGCCAAGTTGTATGTAAAAAAATATATTCCACCACAGCCTTCTATAAACGATGATACAGAAAACGACTGGCCGGTGCTTCGGTACTCTGATGTATTGCTGATGCTTGCTGAAGCAGGAGGTTATAATCAAGGTAGTATTGATTTAATCAACACAACAAGAGCCAGGGGAGGTTTGCCAAATTATACAATGGCCACTGTAAGTTCTGTTGCGCAGTTTGAGCAAGCTCTATCTAACGAACGGCGCATTGAATTCGCCTTTGAAAACCAGCGTTGGTTCGATTTGGTACGGTTTAATACAACTCTTACAACTATCACTGCTGAACAAACCATCAAGGATCATTTTGCCCGTGAATACCAGGCTCACTATCGTTTATATACTGCACCTGTACTAACCTTAGCGCAGTTGCAGGGCAACGTCACAAAAGAGCGTTTGTTATTACCCATACCACAAAGAGAAATTGATACCAATACGTCTATAAAAATTCCGCAAAACCCCGGGTATTGATAATTGAATTAGCATTGCTATCAAAATAGATCCTGTTATAATTTAAATACGAAAAGCTTTTGAAAAGATGAAACAAGAGCTGTTTTAAACAAGGCGGGTGGTGTTTGTTAATCAACACTCAAAGAGGTTGAGAACAATCTTTATAATTGGATTTATAAGTGCCTTTAAAAATTAATCTGCTTCAAAATGCTGATTGACAAAAAATTGACAGATCACTTAAAATATGTTAGCCTATCTAATGTACTGCGTTACTCCTTTACGAAGCGTTAATGCTAAGGACTAAGTTATGGTGCGCTTTAATTCATGCAAAGACGGTCAGCGCTATTTTAATCGGTTTTATTTAGCTAAACCCTGCAAAAAGCAGGGGAGAAGACTGGAAAATATTTCCTTTGCCGATGTAGGAGGCAGGCTGCAACGCCACGCATCGGTCAGTAGCGATACAAGCATAAACCAAGCGGTGAAGTACCGTACCATCATCGGTAACAATTCCGGCGGAAGTATAGCTGTCTTCCCAGCGCCGCATCAATATTTTTATCCGCTTGATGAGGCCTTCAATTTAAAGTTTGTGTGGCGTGGAGCGGGGTACTGCAATATGGTGAAGGATTAAGGTATCGGCATACGGCAGCACTTGTATGGCGATAAACGCTTTGTACCCTGTTTAATGCATCACCCGAAACAAAGCAGCGGTTAAGCTTTTTTTGTTTGCTGGATGAAAGTGATGATAAAGTATTGACCGCTGTAAAAAAGTTTACACACAATGACAGCTATCAAAAGTTGGAAGGTTATAAAACAATGACGAGCCATTTTCATAATGAGTTTGTGATGAAAGATATCCTTGCCAATAAGCCTATACCTGATACCCCTGTCTTTCTTGAAAGTATTTAAAGCCACAGGTATTGATATTGTCCACCTGGGAGAATTTCATTATACAGCGCATCCAAAAGGTCCGGATGAACAGCGCCTTTTGGAATCGAAAATATTATTCGACATGTGTAAAAGGTATTCTGACAAAGGCTTCCTTTTACTTCCGGGTGAAGAGCCGAATGAGTTTTTTTGCGGGCATTGGTTAGAGCTTTTTGCCAGCCCTGTTATTGGATAATGTCGCGAAAACCCGACATGCCATTTGTAACAGAAGATACGAAATATGGTAAAGTATATCGCATCGGCAACAAAGATGAAATGCTGAAATTACTGCAGTTGGAAAATAATTTGGCATGGACAGCTCTTGCAAGAACAAAAGGCTCCACCGGGTTCCCTGATAAATACAAAAACGAAGATTTTTTAAGTCGGAACATTTTTTCGGTGTAGCATGGAAGCCAATACCGGCAGACCTTTCTCAGCCGAGATTAGGTAAGCGGGTGCTTGACTTAATGGATGATATGGCAAACTGGGGGTTTGAAGAAATATGCAATTGGTGAAGCTGACTTATTTACAATAGTACCTGAAAATGAAATGTATGCCCATCTCAATGTGAATTATTTACAGATGGATAGCCTTCCGGAGTACGACAATGGCTGGCAACCTATATTTAGATGTAATGCAGGCAGGAAAGTTCTTTGTTTCAACAGGTGAAATATTACTCCTCAATTTTGCTGTTAATTGAAAACATTCAGGCGACACTTTGAAGCTAGATAACAGCGGCAAAGCGATAGTCAGCATAAAAGCGGATTGGACGTTTCCTTTAAATTTTGCAGAGATCATTTCAGGTGACGGCAAGGAGGTATATCACCAAAATATTAATCTTACTGATACAAAAGCTTTCGGAAAAAAAGATTTCGCATTTACGGCGAATTTGAAAGGAAGAAAATGGGTAAGGGTAGAAGTTTGGGCCGCCGCGGCAAATGGCGCTTTTACACAAATGATTTGGCTGAAATAGTTGGCTTGTAAAAAATTTGTAATGGCGTTTTTTAAAATGGAGGAAGATGTTTTATGCTTTTTTCTTGATGGAAGGAAACATCGCTTTCCTTTTTTAAAGAGGAACAGAAAGAGTCTTCTAATCATGCCGCTATGATAGACTCCATAGACCATGGCATCGGCGCAATATCCGGCCCAACACAAAACCTTTTTCACTTTTATTTTCCATTTGATACTGCATGAAGACAGTTTAGATACAGCTTTAGGGCATTCAGGCTTGCGTTACCTGAAGGATGCGAAATAAATGACTGTATCAAATACAGTGACGTACTTTATAGGTGCTAGAGCCTCTTGCCTTATTTAATGCAAAATCAAAGTCTGTTACAGCAGGCTCATGCCTCCGCGACGAATTAGATATAGCTTTGCTCAAACGATTTAATATTGCAATATGCTGAATCATCAAAGAGTAGCTATCAACGGGTATGATATCAATTAAAGATATTGCCAAAGCACTTTCCGTTTCTCCTTCTTCTGTTTCCTTAGTACTAACCGGAAAGGCGAAAGAACGGAGAATCAGTGAAGCCCTTATTGAAAAAATTATAGCCAAGGCTGCTGAGATGGGCTATCAACCTAACCGCGCTGCGGTAAGCCTTCGCACCGGCAAGTCCAAAACAATTGGACTGATTGTCGAAAACATTTCCAATCACTTTTTTAGTTCATTAGCGCATACTATCCAGGAGGAGGCGAGGCACTTTCACTACAATGTGGTGTACTGCAGCACAGAGAATGATGCGCAAAAAGGAAAAGAAGTTTTGCAATTGCTGACAAATCACCAAGTAGATGGATACATTATAACGCCAACCTTGGGCATGGAAACCGAAATTGAAAACCTTGTTAAATGGAAAAAGCCACTCGTATTAATGGACCGGTGTTTCCCAGGGATGGATGTACCTTATGTAATGGTAGATAATTATAAAGGAGTGCAGTTAGGGATGGAGTACCTTATCAAAAAAGGTAGCTGTAAAATTGGCTTTGTAACAGTGGATCTTGATTTGTTGCACATGAAGGAGAGAGAGAAGGCTTACATTGACACCCTGAAAAAACATGACATAAAATTTATAAAGGAAAAAATACTGCGGCTTACTTATGACGTTTCCAAAGAAGAAGCCGTGAAGCAAATTACCGTCTTCATAAAAAACGCTAAGGACCTTGAAGGTGTTTTTTTCTCAACCAATTATTTGGGGATATATGGCCTGCTTAGCCTAAGAGAATTGAATCTGAATATACCAGCTGATCTGAAAGTTATTTGCTTTGATGACCATGATGTATTTGAACTCTTCCAACCTTCTATCACTGTAATACAGCAACCGATCCACGAAATTGCACAAACTGCTTTAAAACTTCTGGTAGCACAATTAGGACATACAAAACCGTTACGGGACAAACAAATCCTGATCGCCCCCAAACTTATTATTCGCTCCTCAACATAAAAAAGTTAAGAAAATTAGAAAATTTTTTTGGCAGAATAAAAAATTAATCTAATTTGCTCAAACGTTTGTGCAACATACTCAAACGCTGACTAACTTTTAAATGATTGATGATGAAAATTGACTTCTTAGGGCGGAACCGGCTATACTTTGGTTTGCTCGCAATGTTTTCTCTTAACCTTATTACTTCATCTGCCTTTGCAACGCCTATCCCTAACGATAGAGCAGATGACTTTGGCAAGAATGGAAGCTACTGGGTAGCTGATGTCACTATTCGTGGTACAGTGAAAGACAAACTTGGGGCGCCACTAACAGGGGTTACGGTGTCATTGGCCAGTGATGCCACCCGCCGCACGGCCACTAATGCACAAGGCCAGTTTTCTATTAGCATTCCTGAAAACGGTACGCTGGTGTTTTCCTCGGTGGGCTACAAGACGCAGTCTATTGGCGTCAATTCGCTGAATATGGACGTAGTGATGGATGCAGCCGAAGGCAACATGGACGAGGTAGTAGTGGTAGGTTTTGGCAAGGCCAAAAAAATCAGCATCGTGGGAGCACAGTCCAGTGTGGACATTGATGAATTGAAGCAGCCTGTTGCCAACTTAAGCGCCACCCTTGCTGGCCGTATCGCCGGAGTAATAGGTGTGCAACGTTCCGGTTTGCCGGGTGAAAACGCAGCCGACCTTTGGATTCGCGGTATCTCCACTTTTGGTAACAACCCCTCCGGTCCATTGATTGTGATAGATGGTGTACAAAATCGTGGCCTGAACGCTTTTGACCCGGAGGACATTGCCTCCTTCACCATCCTGAAAGACGCCAACGCCCTGGCGGTGTATGGTGTTGCAGGCGCCAACGGTGTTATCCTAATAACCACAAAACGCGGCCGACTGGGCAAGCCTTCCATCCTTCTGAATTATAACCAGGGCATTACGGCCTTCACCAAATTACCACAACTCACCGATGGACCGACCTACATGCGCCTGCGTAATGAAGCGCAAATTGCCACCGGCCTGGCTCCTGAGTACACGCAGACAGCCATTGACGCTACCGTCAAAGGCGACCAGCCTTACCTCTATCCAAACGTAAACTGGATGAAGGCCATTTTCAATGATTACGGTATTAACCGCCGCGCCAATTTCAGTGTTCGCGGCGGCGCAGAGGCGGCCCGGTACTACGTGTCGTTTGCCTATTATGATGAATCGAGTCTGCTAAAAACTGACGGTTTGCAGACATACAAAAGCGATACACGGTTCCGGCGGTTGAACGTAACCACCAACCTGGATATGGACTGGACCAAGACCACCAAGGTGGAACTGGGGATACAGGGCAATATTTCAACGCTGAATCTTCCAGCACTTTCGAATAACAATACCGACCCGAATGTAAGCCCGCAGCAAGTTTTTGGCCAGGTGATGCAGACGACGCCTATCCTGTATCCTACCATGTACCCTGGTAACCTGGTACCTGGTATAAATACGGCCAATGCACAGAAAAGTCCGTACGAAATGCTCACGCAGATGGGTTTCGTTAACACCTTCAACAACCAGTTGTACACCAACCTTCGCGTTACGCAAGACTTAAGTATGCTCACCAAAGGGCTTTCGGTTTACGGCTTGTATTCATATGACATTTTCAACGTCCAGCGCATCATCCGTAGCCGTCAACGGAATACATGGCGGATAAATCCGGTAACGCCGTACAATGCCGATGGTACCGTTAACCTGTTGCCCGTTATTACGAGCGGCACTGAAAACCTTGGGTACGGCAACGCTAACGGCGGCAACCGCCAGAATTATTTTGAAGCGGCCATTAATTACAATCGCCGTTTTGGCAATGACCACAGCGTGACTGGCTTACTGCTGTATAACCAGCGCGAAAACATCAATGCATCTGCCGGTGATGTCATCGCCTCTTTGCCTTCCCGCTTGCATGGATACGTCGGTCGTGTTACCTACGGATATCAGGATAAGTATTTTATAGAAGGCAATTTCGGCTACAACGGTTCGGAAAATTTCGCCCCTGAAAACCGTTATGGCTTCTTCCCTTCTGTGGGTGTTGGTTGGGTAATATCCAACGAAAAATTCTTTGATCCGCTTTCAGGTACCGTTCAGTTTCTGAAATTCAGATACTCTAACGGCAACGTGGGATCGGCCAGTGGTGGCCGCCGCTTTGGATTTTTGACCGTGGTAGTGGACAATGCCCCTGGCTTCACTTTCGGTAACAACATCTCATCCGATGTCAATAGAGGATTCGCCGGTGTACGGGTTACTGATTATGGCTATCCCATTGGCTGGTCCACTTCGCACAAACAGAATCTTGGCGTGGAGTTTAAAACACTCAACTCCCGTCTGAATGTAATCGTAGACTTCTTCAAGGAGCACCGCACCAACGTTCTGATTCAAAGGGGCAGCCTTCCGGCTTACGTGGGCCTCAACAACGTTCCGTTTGCCAGCGTTGGTGTAATTGACAATGCCGGCGTCGACGGTACCATTGAAGGAGGCAACTTCAAGCTGGGTGCGTTTAAACTTGATCTCCGGGCCACCTTTACCTATAACCGCGACAAACTGATTGAGAACGATGTGCCTGTACAGCCTTACCCTTACCTTGAGCGCAGAGGTTTTAACGTGTTATCAAACTACGGATATGTAGCCGAAGGCTTGTTTAAAGATCAAAAGGAGATTGACAACTCAGCCGATCAAACTCCCTTGGGCGGCAGGCCACGGCCAGGTGATATCAGGTATAAAGACCTTAATGCTGACGGCCTGATCAACAACCTTGACATCCGTCGCATCGGCAATGGCGATGTACCCAACCTGGTATGGGGCGGAGGCTTCAACATTAGCTACAAATCATTCTATTTCGGGGCGTTCTTCCAGGGAATCAGTGGCGCCCAGCGCCAGTTAGGCGGCGATGGCATCATTCCATTCAACAACAGCACCGGTGCGGAGCGCAGCAACCTGTTTGCCATAGCCGAGGACCGCTGGACGGAAGCGGCCCCCAATCCCAATGCGTTTTATCCGCGTTTAGCCTACGGCAACGGACCAAACAAGAACAATGCTGTGGCCAGCAGCTGGTGGATAAAGGACGTTGACTTTGTACGGCTGAAAACCGTTGACATAGGAATAAGCCTGCCTTCGAAATGGGTGCAAAAATCCGGCTTCCGGAGCGCCAAGTTCTACGCTCAAGGCCTGAACTTGCTGTATTGGAGTCCGTTTAAATTGTGGGACCCGGAACTGAATACCGGCAACGGATCCGCTTACCCCAACACACGCAACTTCACCATTGGCATCCAGGCCACCCTTTAAACTTCTAATGTTAAATTATGAAACGAATACTAATACTAAGCATGCTGGGTGCCTCTTTACTGCTGGCCTCCTGCAAAAAATACCTCGATACTGTTCCCGACAACGTGCTTGCGCTTGACGATGTATTTAAGTCACGCACAAATATTGAACGCTATCTCGCCAATATCTACAATACCCTCCCAAACGAACACAACCAACGATTTGAAGGCAACGAAAACAGCGGGGTATGGATTGGCGCCTCGGATGAAGGGAAGTTCAACTGGGACTTTAACTATACGACAGTGATGAATAAAAGTGCCTGGAGTAATACCGACGGCCAGGTGCGCACCTATTGGGTGAACTATTACCGTGCCATCCGCAATGCTACGGACTTCATCCTACGTATCGACGGCGCTACTGCCACGGATTTCAGTGCACAGGAAAAAACCCGTTACAAAGGAGAGGCAAGAGCTCTCCGCGCCTTCTATTATTACCAATTGATGCGCATTTACGGGCCTGTGATTCTGGTGGGCGATGACCTGGTTGTGGTAACGGCCGGCGCCGATGAATTGAACCAAGCACGGTCGTCGTTTGACGAATGCACGGCCTATGTGGTAAGTGAGTTTGACAAGGCTTACGATGAAATTGGTGCACCGGTACAAGGCGCCTCCTCTGGACGTTTCACACAACGAGTAGTAAAGGCCTATAAAGCACAGACGCTGTTCTTGGCCGCAAGCCCTTTGTTTAACGGCAATCCCGATTATGCTACACTAAAAAATGATGACGGTAAACAGCTCATCAGCCAGACCGTTGATGTTTCAAAATGGGCCAAAGCCGCTGCCGCTTACCGTGAGTTCTTTACGGCCTTTGTGCCTGGTGTTGACCTGTACCGCGTAACTGATCCCAATTCATTTAGGGCCGCTTACCTTTCCTGCAGGGACGTGATATTAGTAAGCTGGAATAAGGAATGGATTTTTGGCCGGGCCAACTCTGGCACCTTTATGCGATACGACCGTACGCCTTACCACGACGGGGCGTCCGGTAACCAGAGGGGCGCAGGTGCCAACGGTGCTACACAGGCGCAGGTGGATGCGTACTTTATGGCGAACGGCCTGCCCATTACGGACCCAGCATCAGGCTACCAAAGCACCGGCTTTTCCAACTATCAGTCGCCTGACGATGTAGCGGCCCGCAGCACCTTTAACCAATGGGTAAACCGTGAACCACGGTTTTACGTGGGCATTACTTACAGCAATAGAACCTGGCTTTACCGGGATGCCAACGGGCAACCTATTATCACCAACATGGAGTTTTCCGGCAACTCCGGCCGCTCCCGCAGCACTTCTGACGTGTCGCCTACCGGCTACATCATTCGCAAAAACGTGTACCAGGACGACGCTACCCGCGGGTCCCTGTATCTGCGCCTTGGTGAGATGTACTTGAGCTATGCCGAAGCATTGAATGAGGCAAGTCCCACTGACCCGGATATTTTAAGATACGTCAACCTCATTCGCGAAAGAGCTGCTGTGCCGCAGTACGGCGCGGGCACCAACCCTTTGCCGGTACCGGCGGGGCAATTGGCTATGCGCAATGCGATCCGCGCCGAACGCCGGTCGGAACTTGCTTTTGAGAATGTCCGCTACTTCGACACCCGCCGCTGGAAGATTGCCGAGCAAACCGATGCCGGTCCGTTTTATGGAATGGATATGACAAAAAACGGTACTGCTTTTTACACCAGGACATTGCTGGAAACACGCATCTTCCGGAAAAGAGATTACCTGTTTCCTATCCCGGTTAATGAAGTGTTGAGCGTTCCGGCCATCAAACAAAACACCGGCTGGTAGTCTATTCTAAACTTTCACTAACGACACTAATACAATGAAAAAAAATATATTTTTCCCTTTCGCTGTCCTCTTCGCCGGCATTTGCCTTGCGATAAGCTGCAACAAGCAAAAAGATGTGACATTGGAAAACGAAGGTTCCGTCTATATGCCGCAGGTAGCAGGCACGAGGTCGGCCGTTGAGCTGCAATTATCAACAAAGCCCCAGGAGATTGCCTTTGGCGCAGCCTATGGCGGTCTGGAATATTCTAAAAAAGAAAATGCAGTGTCCTTTAAGCTGGACACCAATCTTGTGGCCACGTACAATGCCCAAAACGGCACTTCTTACAGGGTGTTACCAGATAGCGTATACACGATATCAGGCTTTAGTTCAGTCATTCCTGCGGGAGCCACTTCCTCCAATCCGTTGGTGTTGAATGTCGCTTCCAGCCGTATGCGCTTCGGTGTACGCTATATGTTGCCGATAACACTTGTCAGCGCCAGCAACGGTGCTATTAACCCGCAAATGCAAACTACCTATTTCCGGTTCGATACCATTCTGCGCAAATCAGTTGACGTGACCAGTCAGGGTACGCTCACCGTTAGCAACGAACATTCCGGCGGACCAACCAATAACGAAGGCTCTCCAAAGCTGGTTGACAATATGACCAACACAAAATACCTGTACTCTGGATTTAACCCGGCCGGCTGGTTTCAGCTTCAATTCAACACGCCGGTGAATATAGGTGCCTACACTTTTACCTCTGGAAATGATGCTCCGGCCCGTGATCCGAAAAGCTGGACGCTGCGAGGTTCTAATGATGGCACTACTTGGACAGTACTGGATACGCGAACAGACGAGTTTTTTAGTGCCCGTACACAAACCAGGCGTTTTGAGCTGCCGGTTACCATGACCGCTACGTATACGCATTATCGTATTTTTTTAACGGCAAATAACGGCGATAATATTTTCCAGATGGCCGAGTGGCGGATGATTAAATATGAATAAGACAGTAGGTTATAAATGGCTTGTCCTCTTTTGCGCCGATAGAAGCACTATCACTGACCTTGTTGCTGCCGGCGCAGTTGAAGGAGGGAAGCTTTGAACAACTACGAAAGATTTACAGCCATACATTTTTAAGGCTCATAAAACAGTTTGAGTTAAGGACGCTGCCGTTTCACTTCTAACCCCTCATACTATGAATCGAAATCAATGTAAGGCATGATTAAACCTTTGACAGCCTTATTCCTGTTTTTTATTTAAATCAATGCATACGCGGCAAAGGCCATATTGCCATAATCAGGCAAGACCCGAATGCCTATGAAAAATCCGGTAGCCGCTTTGAAGAGAAAAATTATTTTTTGTTGCATCACGGAACTTACAATATAGCCGCCGTAGTGGATGAAAACACCTCTGCAAAACCGCTTATTATAAAAGGGCCGGTGATCGATTTGTTTGATCAGGGCCTGCCTGTTCTTACTGAGAAAAAAGTACCTCCCGGTGAACAGGCTTTTCTTTATAACCTCGCTTACTTAGATAAATCGAAAAGGGCAAAAGTTTTGGCTGCCGCCGCACGGGTTTATGATGAGAAAGTTAGTAGTAAGGGGTATTCGTTCGTCGCGAAAAGCCGTTCGCAAACAGCCAACGTGATGCGTATTCTTTTGCCAGCAAAACCAAAGATGGTTTTAGTGACCCGGGTAGATGCCACTGCAATAACTATTACGGCCAACAATTGGGATGCGGCGACAAAAACCTTGCTACTTGGTTTTGAAAACCGGAGCGAAGGCGTGAACGTAAAAATCGAATGGTAACGAAATAAAATAGAAGAACGATAAACACTTTGAATGAGCACCATGGCAACCCATCATAACACCAAAATATTCCTCGTGTACAGAATTACGAAGTGCCTCTTGTTTTTGTCTCTGGCAGCGTGCGGCGAGGCCGTTTTTGAATTAAAGGAGACAATACAAGCGATGGCAGCACAACCGTACGTACTGTTCACGTAACCATAGAAGCCAACAACGGCACGGCCTATATAACAATTAACTCACCCGGTAAACCGGGCAACATGAAATCCGTTGCCACAAGATGGGAATATCTAAATTGATAATGACGATAAAAGATGGCGTTTTGTGTGATAAAAATCGCGAAGCCTAAACAACAAAAAATGCAGCAGGCTAAGTACTTTGAAAGATCATCAGGAATTAAATACCCTCAAAAAGAATAATGAAAAAATTATTATTGCTAATCTGCTTTTTCGTTTTATTCATTGACCATACAAGTGCGCAAAAAGAAGCATCCTATACCATTAATGGCAAGGTTGACAGCATCGCCGATGGCACCGTGGTGTATTTAGCCATCACCCCCGAAATGGAACCGGCAGTTAACCAAACCACGACTGTAAAAAACGGGAAGTTTAAATTCAAAGGAAAATTGAACCATCCCTCCGAGGCCATCTTGCGTACGGGGGAATATGGCGCCGGTTTCAAGAATTGGCAACGAAAGATATTCTGGATAGATGCAGGGAAAATGACCTTCAAGGCACGCAATGCTCATTTTGATGAAGGCATTCTTCAAGGATCTGTGGCCAACGAGGATGCTGAACGGTTTATGCAATCCTTTTCCGAAGAAG
>JAQBNG010000092.1 GCA_028288675.1 Flavisolibacter sp.
CAAGCCGTTTTTTAATTGACGCTTCCTATTTGAGCTTTCGAAATGTAACGTTGTCGTATGGGTTTGGAAAGAGTGTAGTAAACAAGCTTGGTTTAAGCCAACTTAAGATCTATGTTTCTGGTGAAAACCTATCGGTTCTTTCTAAAAGAAAAGGCTTGAATCCTGCAGAAAGCTTTAACGGAACTAATAGCACTATCTATGTTCCAAACAGGGCAATGAGTGCCGGTATTAATGTTAGTTTTTAAAATTATTTATTCAAAATTCAGATATGAAAAAAATAACTGTTTTTAGTGTCCTAGTGTGTTTCACACTTTTTACTTCATGTAAAAAAGACTTTTTAGATGCTAGTCCAACTGGCAGTGTAGATGATGCTGCTATTTTTACCACTACTACAAATGCATCCAATGTCATCAATGGTATTTACCGGTATCTATATTCCCGGTATAGTGATCAAAATACTCAAGGTCATGGTGGTGTTATGTTGCAGCTTGATTTTATGGGTGAGGATTTACACCAATCTGCAGGAACTTGGTATACTACTGCAGGTTCTGGAACAGGAGGGTGGGTGAGCCAGAAGAATGATGCGAGTGGTTTTGTTTCTTATCCTTTTAGATTATACTACCGTTGCATAGGTAACGCCAATGCCTTGGTGGAAAATATTGATGCAGCTACAGGTTCTGATGCTGATAAAAAAAGACTCAAGGCAGAAGGATTAGCCATGCGTGCCTGGAGTTATTTTAACCTGGTGCAAATTTACGCAAAGAGATATGCAGCGGGTACAACCAACAGCCAGCTGGGTGTATCGATGCCGCTTAGTGCAAAAGATGTTAGGCTGCCCCGCTCAACTGTAGAGGAAGTGTACACGCAGATTAATAAAGATCTGGACGAAGCAATTGCACTATTTGCAACTGCTTCTGTCGCACCTAATAAGTCGCATTTGAGTTTGAATGCAGCAAGGGCTATTAAGGCCAGGGTTGCTTTGACAAAACAGGATTATGTTACTGCCGCCGCCCTTGCTAAGCAGGTAATCGATGCCGCTGCTTATTCGTTGATGTCTAATGCCCAATATCAGGAGGGTTTTAATAATATTGCTAATCCTGAATGGATCTGGGGTGTGTTTATGCAAGATGACCAGGGGGATACTTTTGGATCTTATCATGCACAAATTTCCTGGGATGGCAATACCACTTATATTCGGAGTCGTCCTAAAAGAATTAATTCTGCGCTTTACAATCAAATCACTGCAACAGATGTAAGGAAGAAAATGTGGGAGCCGGCTCCTACTGCTGCTAATTTTCCCTTGCCTCTCTCTACTTATATCAGAGAGCCCTACATGAGTAGAAAATTTAAGACAAGAGCTGTGCCTACGATAGGCGATGTTCCCTATATCCGTTTGGGCGAAATATATCTTATTCTGGCGGAAGCATATGCTAAGACTCCGGGAAAGGAAGCGGAAGCAAAAGCTGCATTATTTAGTTTTGCAAAAAACAGAGATGCGGGTTATACACTTAGTGTCAATAGCGGCCAGGCTTTGATAAATGAAATATTAATTCAAAGAAGAGTTGAGCTTTGGGCTGAGGGCTTCAGGTTCTTTGATCTGAAAAGGTTGGACCAGCCTTTAGATAGAACAACAGTACCAAATTTTGTATCTGCATCTGTAGGAGGCGTTATGCAAATACCGGCTGGTGATAGCAGGTGGCAATTTGCAATTCCCATTTCAGAAATCCAGGCCAATCCAACTGTAACTCAGAACGAATAACACTGCAATTATTAATAAGAACATTTTATAATACGGCTGCCTCTTTTTGAGGTGGCCATTTTTATACAATTTCTTGGTGTTATAATCAATTTAGGACTGAGTCTCTTTATCCTTTTGTGTATAGCAATATAAAGCCCCGCCTAAAGGCAGGGCCGTTGAAAGACTGCACAATGAAACTTATTTATAAATCCACTGTCTTTATTTTACGGGGAACTTTCACTTCAATGGTTTGAGCTTTACCGGCACGGGTAAGTTGAAAACGTACTGTAGGCTGATCCTTCTTTTCTCTCATCACCTTAGCAATTTCGTCTGCGCCGTTTACAGCTTTATCATCAATTTGCGTGATGATGTCATCTTCTTTGATACCGGCTTTTGCAGCATTGCCATCCTCATCCACTTCCAGAACTTTTACGCCTTTACCATCATCCGTATCCTGAACCGATAAGCCTAATTTAAGACCTCCCGTTGTTCTATAAAAAGTAGTGCCTGTTGTTCCCGATATCCTTGTTCTCGGAGCCACCGATGGGGCTATCCTGTCATTAATGCTTTCACGCCACATTTGAGTATCAAAACCTTTAGGAGCGGTAATGGTGGCCATGTTCATGCCTTTCCACTTTGTAAGTTCAGCGGTTGCTTTTTGTTCTTTACCATCGCGCAAATAAGTAATGCTTACTTTATCGCCGGGCTTATGCGCCTTAATAGCGGCTGTAACATCCGACGCCGCGTCAATTTTTTTATTATCGATTTTTGTAATGATGTCGCCTTTTTTTAACCCGGCTTTTTCTGCAGCGCTTTCTTTAACTACCGATTCCAACTCGGCGCCTTTATCATTTTCATCTGTATTTACACCCAGCATGGCACGGTTCGAGTCTTCGCTAAACAGGCCGCCATGTTCATCATCAAACGACATACTGAAAGCGCCAGGTGAACGCAATGCCATTACATTAGGGATCTTGAGATTATTTACATGCACTTGAATATCCTTCAAGTCTGCAACGTCTTTTCCATTAACTTTTACTTTGTCGCCGTTAATTTCTATCACGGTCTTTTCTTCTTTATCCCCGGTACGGGTGATAATGATCTGTTGACGATCTTTCTTTTCCTTTTTCTCTTCTTTGTCTTTTTGGGCAAGAAGGGAAGCAGGTACTACGCAAAGTAAGATCGCAGCAATCGTAAGTTTTTTTAAAAACATCTGTTTCATAGCTGATAATTTTATTTTTTAACTACGGTTATTTTCGTACTTCAAATATAAGGCAGATTTTCTAATTACGAAATTCTTCGCATTTGTTAAATGCCGAACGGTTTAAACTAAGCTTTTAACGGTTGTTATTACGGCACGAAGGTTAGATGCATCCTGGCCTCCGGCGGTTGCCAGCGTTTTCTGTCCGCCACCGCCACCTTTAATAAGTGGTGCTATTTTTTGTTTGATAAGAGCAGAAGCATCCATGTTTTTTTGTGCTGCAATGGCTTCATCAAAAAGAAGCACCACGCTTGCTTTCCCTTCGATAGCTGCTGCCAGCACAATGATGTAATTGGATAACAAAGGCTTTATATCAAACGCTAATTTCTTTAAAGCTTCGGCATTGGTAACCTCTACTATTTCGCCTATAAAATTTACCCCATTGATGGCTTCTGCTTTTTGAAGCAAGGTATCCCGTAGGTTTCTTAAGACTGCCGCTTCAAACTTTTCAAGCTGCTTTTTTAAAGAGGTGTTTTCATCGTGTAAAGAGGTAATAGCTTTAGTTATATCCTTTGGGGCTTTTAAAGCTTCACGAACAGTGCGTATCAACTCAAAATTTGACTGTACATAATTTTCTGCAGCCAAACCACTTATCGCTTCTATTCTTCGTACACCAGCGGCTACTGCACCTTCAGACGTTATTTTAAAAAAACCTAATTCGCCGGTAGCGCCTACATGGGTACCGCCGCAAAGTTCTACTGAATAGCCTGGGTCAATAGTTACTACCCGAACTGTATCGCCATATTTTTCTCCAAACAAGGCCATAGCACCGGTTTTCATTGCATCCTCTTTCGACATGGAACGAATGACTACAGGAATATTCTCTCTTATTTTTTCATTGACGAGCCTTTCTACTTCTTTAATTTCTTCATCTGTCATCTTGCTGAAATGAGAGAAATCGAAACGCAAATAATCTGCATTTACAAGGGAGCCTTTTTGTGATACATGGGTGCCCAAAACTTTGCGTAGTGCTGCATGTAAAAGATGCGTAGCACTATGGTGAATAGCGGTAGACTTTCTTTTAGTTGCATCCACTTTAGCAAATACTTCACCGGTTAAATCATCAGGTAAGCTTTCAGCAAAATGAATGATGAGGTCATTTTCTTTTTTAGTATCAACAATTTTTAATTCTTCATTATTAATTATTAATTCTCCGGTATCGCCAACCTGTCCGCCACTTTCAGCGTAGAATGGAGTTTTATCTAAAACAATTTGATAGGCTTCTTTACCCTTGGCTTTTACTTTACGATACTTTAAAATATGAGCTTTTGTCTCTAAAGAGTCATAGCCAACAAATTCATTTCTATTTCCTTCCGTGACAGTTATCCAATCTTCGGTATCAATCTTTGTGGCTGAACGAGAACGGTCTTTCTGTTGTTGCAATGCCTTACTATACCCCTCAATATCAACGTTCCATCCCTGTTCTCTAGCCATCAATTCAGTTAAATCAATTGGGAAACCGTATGTATCATTCAATTCAAACGCAAACTCTCCAGAAACTAATTTACCTCGACGTTCTTTTAGAAACTTTGTTTGCAAGTTGATATAACCTTGCATTGTCTCAGAGTCATCACCTGCGTGTCCCATAACATAGCCACGTGCAGCACTTGTGCTTGGATTTACATAGTTAACAAATCGAGCTATTCCCTTGGAAATAGTTCTTAAAAAACCCTCTTCTTCTTCTCTAATCACTCTTCCAACAAAATCTTCCTGACCTTTTAATTCAGGAAACACAGTTTCAAACTGCGCAGCAATAACAGGCAGCAACTGGTGCAATAAAGGTTGTTGATAATTCAGGTAAGAATAGTAATAACGAACTGCCCTTCTTAAAATCCGTCGTATCACATAACCTGCACCTGTATTAGATGGTAATTGCCCATCGGCGATAGTAAAAGAAATGGCCCGGATATGATCTGCCAATACACGAAAAGCAACGTCACTTTTTGTATCGGCAGCCTTGTACTCAACGCCAGTTATTTCTTCAATCTTTTTTATTGTTCCGGTAAAAATATCTGTATCGTAATTCGATGTTTTGCCTTGTATCACTCTCACCAATCGTTCAAAGCCCATCCCTGTATCTACATGCCTGGCCGGAAGCTGTTGCAGGCTTCCATCTTTTAAGCGGTTGTACTGAATAAATACATTGTTCCAGATTTCTATCACCTGGGGATGATCGTTATTAACCAGGGTGCTTCCATCAATACCTTGCCGTTCTTCATCAGGTCTTGTGTCCACATGTATTTCGGTGCACGGTCCGCATGGACCGGTATCGCCCATCTCCCAAAAATTGTCTTTCTTGTTGCCCAATAGAATGCGGTCTTCGGAAATCCACTTTTTCCACTCGGTAGCTGCTTCTTCATCTTTAGGCAGACCTTCCTTTTCATCTCCTTCAAAAACGGTTACATACAGTCTATCTTTTGGGATGTTCAGTACAACAGTCAGCAGTTCCCAACTCCATTCAATAGCTTCTTTTTTAAAGTAATCCCCAAAACTCCAGTTGCCCAGCATCTCGAACATTGTGTGATGATAAGTGTCCACACCAACTTCTTCCAGGTCGTTATGCTTACCGCTTACCCTCAAACATTTTTGTGTATCGGCAATGCGGGGCGATGGCGCTTGCTTATTACCAAGGAAGTAATCTTTAAACTGGTTCATGCCCGCATTAGTGAACATAAGGGTAGGATCGTTCTTTACCACAATAGGCGCCGATGGAACAATTTGGTGGCCTTTTGAACCAAAGAAATCTAAAAAAGCTTTGCGTATATCTGCACTGGTCATCACAATAAAAACTGTTTTTTTACTTTTTATGAGCTTATTTTGTCCTCCCCGTTTTGGGGAGCGTAAAGGTAATGAATGGCAAGTAGCGAGTGGCAAGTAGCAAGTAGCCTTTTTGGATAAGACTCTTTATAGATTATAATTATAAGGAGCCTTATAAAAAGCAATTGACTTTCTTAAAGAGAGTTACACTACTTGCCACTCGCTACTTGCTACTCGCTTGAACATCCCATGAAGAAAATAAAGTATTACTATAACACACATACGCTTCGCTACGAAAAGCTGATTACGCCGCTCAGGGTTAAGTTGCTGCAGATATTTGGTTTTTTTGCTGCGGCTTTTGTTACAGCGGCACTCATTGCTTATGTGGCATTCCGGTTTGTTGGCTCACCGTACGAAAGGGTGCTTCGCTCTCAAAACAGTGATCTAAAAGATGAACTGCAGCGCCTGAACGAAAAAGTAAGTTCCATCAGCCAGCAAATGGTGGCCATAGAAAAGCGGGACAACGAGGTCTATCGAAGCATATTTGAAGCGCAGCCTATCCCCGATAGTTTACGCACTTTACAGGCAGAGAAGGCGCAGGAAATTGCTAAGGTGGAAGGGTTGCCTGAAAACAGGTTAATTTATGCTATCGACACCACCATTCAAAAATTAGGGGCCCGTATAGAAGCACAAAAGAAATCGTACAACCAACTAATGGGGCTGATAAATAACAAAGAACTATTGTTGGCAGCTACACCAGCTATTCAACCCGTAAGTAACAAAGACCTTAACCGTATCGCGTCGGGATATGGGTACCGGGTTGACCCTGTTTATAAAACTATTAAACTTCATGCAGGGCTCGATTTTGCCGCGCCCCAGGGAACACCTATTTATGCTACTGCAGATGGAGCCATAAAAGAGGCAGGCTTTAGCGATGGAGGTTATGGTAATCACGTGGTCATCAATCATGGCTATGGTTACGAAACGGTTTATGGTCACATGGTGCGCATAAAAGCCAGGCGGGGCCAAAAAATAAAGCGGGGCGAGATCATTGGGTATGTTGGAAGCACAGGAAAAAGTACCGGTCCTCACTGTCATTACGAAGTGCATAAGAACGGGCAGAAGATTGACCCTGTATATTTCTTTTATAACGATTTAAGTCCACAGCAATTTGACCAACTGCTAAAGCAGGCTAGTTCTTCCAATCAAAGTTTAGACTAAGAAGCATAATATGCCGATGTGCGAATAAGCAGGTGTGGATGAAAACCAGGAATACCTTTTGAAATATTGAAATCATTCTATGACCATCAACGAAGCACAGCAAAAAGTAGACGAGTGGATTAAAACTACGGGTGTACGTTACTTTAGTGAGCTAACGAATATGGCTATTCTTACAGAAGAAGTAGGAGAGGTGGCGAGACTGATGAGTCGCAAATACGGGGAGCAATCGTTCAAAGAAAGTGATACAAAAAAAGAGTTAGATGATGAATTAGCCGATGTGCTTTGGGTGCTTCTTTGTATTGCTAACCAAACTGGTGTTGATCTAACCAAAGCACTCGAAAAGAATTTTGAAAAAAAGACGTTCCGCGATAGCGACCGTCATCTCCACAACGAAAAGCTGAAATAATAGCTAAGCTTCTGTTCATAGCGTGGTAGCTCCGGCAGTTATGGTGACCAGTAAAAAAGCCAGATGGTTCAACTAATAAGGACAGATTCAAACAACGGGGATTTTATAGAACTTGTAAAATATCTTGATGCTGATTTAGCAGATAGGGATGGCAGTGAGCATTCCTTTTACGCCGGGTTTAATACTGTTTGTAAAATTAAATTCGTAGTTGTTGCTTATATAAATAGCAGAGCGGTAGGTTGCGGTGCCCTCAAAGAATATAATGCTACTGCTGTGGAAATTAAACGTATGTACACATCGTACGAAAGCAGGGGGAAAGGGATTGCAACCAGGATCATAACCGAGTTAGAAAAATGGGCAACTGAATTAAATTTCGGGAGGTGCATCTTGGAAACCGGAAAAAGACAACCGGAGGCAATTGCGCTCTACAAAAAAAATGGATACATGCTTACTGCAAACTATGGGCAATATGTGGGAATTGAAAACAGTTTATGCTTCGAAAAAGTGCTGATGCAATAATGCAGGTGCATAAACCACCATAAAAAAATTGCTCTCTACTCTCAAGGTTTTCTACCTAACGCTATAATCTTTCCCTTGGCTATGTTTTTGTATTTCCTTCCAAAAAGGATATATGAAGAAGTTTTCTTTCAAGCTGGTGTGGAAATCACTTAAAGATGCTTTCACCGGTTTCGGTGATGATAAGGTTACAAAGCTCAGCGCATCGCTGGCTTACTACACAGTATTTTCCTTAGCGCCGCTGCTGATTGTTATCATATCTATCGCCGGATTAGTTTTTGGCCGCGAGGCTATCCAGGGATCCATTGACAACCAGGTGCAAAGCTTTATTGGAGCAGATGCAGCCAAACAAATACAGGAGATGATCAAGAGTGTGGCTATTAGTGGAAAGGGGGTTGTTGCTACGGTTATCGGTGTGGTTACTTTATTAATTGGTGCCACTTCAATTTTTGCCGAGATACAGGATTCAATCAATAGTATTTGGGGATTAAAGCCAAAGCCAAAAGTGGGGATACTAAAAACCCTTCAAAACCGCCTTCTTTCTTTTGGGTTAATTGGTAGCCTGGTTTTTTTGTTGCTAGTATCACTCGCCGCTACTACCGTTATAGAAAGTATTGGCGACCGGTTAAAGGCCTTTCTGCCCGATGTAACAGTGATTGTATTTTATGTTATCAATCTTGTACTCACCCTTTCTGTTACCACTACTTTATTCGCCATTATATTTAAAGTGCTTCCAGATGCAAAAATTAAATGGAAGGACATCTGGCCAGGCGCCATTGCTACTTCACTGCTCTTCCTTATTGGTAAATTCGCTATTTCTTTATACATAAGCACAAGCTCAGTAGGTAGCACTTATGGCGCAGCAGGTTCGCTGGCTGTTATATTGATATGGATTTACTACTCTTCCATCATACTTTATTTTGGAGCAGAGTTTACCAAGTCGTATGCTTTTAATAAAGGCGCTAAAATCATTCCCAATCATTATGCTGAGTGGAACCGGGAACCTGCCGTACCTGGCGCGGAACCAAAAGAGCCCCCTGCAAATGCAGAACCGGCTGACACAGCTTCTGTTCAGCAAGAACAAAAACGTGCGCCTGCCCCACCTGTTAACTTACAACCTGTGGTAGTGCAGCCTAATTTAAAGCCATCAGGTATAGAAAAGAAATCACCTAATATTGGAATTGTATTGGTAGGCCTGGTACTCTATTTTATTAACAGCAAAAAAGATAACAATACAGTTTCTCTCAAGGCCGTAAAACAATAAATTCATGTGGCTGTTTTTTTGTACCTATACGGCAAATCATCTCTATGGCAAATAAGCTGAGTTTTAAGGGTATCTGGAAAGTATTGAAGCAGGCATTTAATGGGTTTGGCGATGATAAGGTTTTAAAGCTCAGTGCTGCACTTGCTTATTACACGGTTTTTTCTATTGGGCCTTTAATTATCGTTATTATTTATTTAGCTGGCATCATCTATGGCCGCGAGGCTATTGAAGGTTCCATCTTTGGTCACATAAAAGGTTTGGTAGGCGCCGATGCGGCTACGCAAATACAAAACATGATCAAGAATGCGGCCTTGAACACCAAGGGAAATTTTGCCGCTGTGGTAGGTGTGGTAACGCTTGTAATTGGCGCCACCGGTGTGTTTGGCGAAATCCAGGAAAGCATCAACATGATTTGGAACCTGAAGCCTAAGCCAAAGAAGGGATGGCTTAAAATGCTTGTGAATCGGCTTCTTTCTTTTTCCGTCATTGTTAGTTTAGGATTTATTCTTTTGGTATCGTTGGTATTAACAGGATTGATAGAAGCACTGATGGGGCGCCTGCAGGCTTACTTCCCAAACATTACTGTGGTGCTGGTATATATCATTAACCTGCTGCTTACGTTTGCAATCATCACCACACTGTTTGGAGTAATTTTTAAAGTATTGCCCGATGCTATTATTAAATGGCGTGATGTGATTGTTGGTTCTATGGTTACGGCGGTACTCTTTATGCTGGGTAAGTTTGCAATTACTTTTTATATCGGTACATCTGATGTTGGCGGAACATATGGAGCCGCCGGGTCGCTTGTTGTACTCTTACTATGGGTATATTATTCATCTGTCATCTTATATTTTGGAGCAGAGTTTACCAAAGCGTATGCAGCTAATTTCGGATCAGTTATCCATCCAAGCGAATATGCAGTTTGGGTAAAGAATATAGAAGTTGAAGAAAATCATGGATCATTACAACAATTGGAAGAAAAAAAGCAGGAACAGAACGATACAACCGGAGATCATGTAAAAGTGACGTAAAGCATTTTGAAGTATGCTGTTGAATGCCTGTATAAGAATTACTTAATGCAATTGATCTCCTACCTAAAAAAAGGCTATCTCATAAAGTCTGAGATAGCCTTTTTAGAAAATGTCACCAGCAAAATTCACCTCATTAAATACGTGTTGCGAAATAAGGGAATTAAATAAATTGATTTAAGGCAACCTGCGGAGAAGTAAACTTTATACCCAGCTCTTTTGTTGCGTGTTGATTGCTATACACCATACTTGATTTTCCCAGGGGCTGCCGGCCATTTAACAGTAGCGATATATCAGATATTGCCCAGCTTTCACTTGTAAGAAGGTAATTCCCTCCATGTAAGTTAGGTGTAGTGGCCGCCAGGTAAATACTTTCAGCAACGTCTTTTACATCTACCATTGCGAATGCAACATCGTATTGAAAAAGTGCTTCCATAAAAGGGTTTGGTGCCATCTTGTTTTTTATCAGGAACTGCATGCCTGCAGAAGTAGAATCTTTTCTGTCTGACAACTGGTTGCCAACGACGAATGTTGGAAATACACTAATAATTTCTGCTTCTATATGAGGGTTGTCAGTTATAAATTTTCGCACAGCCTGGTCAGCATAATATTTTGCCTGCGAATATGGGTGCGTTGTTTCATTTACAACAGCTGTATCCTTTTCAGAATACAGATGATCAGGTTTGCGTTCTTCGGCCGGGAATGGGAATGAAGGATTAATAGCAGCTACCGAAGCAACGATAATTACTTTTTTTACCTGCGGTGATTGACTCACTGCTTCTAAAAAATTTTGGGTTCCTTTTATCGTAGGATCTAATAAATCTTTTTGGAGGTCCTGCACGTCAAGTTGAAAAGGCGTACCACAGTGCACAAGGATTTCACACCCGTTTACAAAATCCTTCAGTTCATTTTCATTCTGTGTGTTTAACTGGAAAAGTTCCAGGTTTTCGGAAGATGATAAATTGAGTAAGTGCCGGTATTTTTCTTTATTGGAAAGGTCTGTGGCAGAAACCCTGACGAGGAAGTTCTCTTTTAAAAACCTTTTTGTTATGTAGCTTCCAATAAAGCCGGAGCCACCGATAATGCCTACTTTTCGCATAAAGAATTTTTAAGTGTTGAGTTATTGTTTTTAGATTGATTGACAGCATATTTTATTTAATCCTTAATACAACGTACTGAAAGCCCACTAGCCTTATAAGGTTCACCTTTGTAAACTTCCTTTGATGCAATGTCGTTGTATAAGGCCCGATTCCAGGCGCCCTCTGCCTGTGAAGATGAAGAACTCCACCATCCACCATAATAGCCCAATTGGTTGAATATACCAGTGTTAGAACGGAATCCACCCGGAAGACCTGCAAACCCACTTTCATTGCTGCCGCTAACATTTGTAGTCCATCCATAAGGTGCTTTCATCTTTTTTACTGCAAGGTCTTCCTGCAAAAAATTTGTCAGCGTTGTCCATTCGCCATCAGAAGGAATATGCCATCCTTTTGAGGCTAGCCCTCTGCTGTCCTGTACAGCATACCAGTTGTACAACTTCCCATAGTCCTCATTTTTAGGATCGTTATTATAGTAACACCAGGCGGGTCTTTTTTCTACCCCTGCTTTTTTCCATGCTTCTGCCGTCCTTACTTCAGGAATTATATCTCCATTAATAAAAGTGCTTACGTTCAGGTTTTCTGACATCCATATTTGGTTATTAATTTTTATGGCATGATAAGTTCCGCCCCCTTCTCTAGGGTCAGTGAACTTGCTTTTGACAATATTTTTTGTAACCTGTGGCTGTTCTGTTTCTGTGGAAGGAGTTGTGGTTGCGACCTGGCTTTCTGTTTTAGTAGCAGAAGTGCAAAATTCTTTTATAAGACTCATGGCTGAAGTATCGCCCAATGTTGCTGCCTTTTTAAAATCTTCGCAACCACCAACCGCATTAAACGCCATAATTTTTGTAAGTCCACGGCTTATGTATGCGTCAGCCAATGTGGGATCAATTTCTATTGCTTTTGTATAATCGGCAATGGAGTTAGGATAGTCTTTGAATTGTTGCCTTGCATCTGCCCGAAGCACATATAATTTTTTATTCTTTGGATTGAAAGCGATTGCAGTACTATACTCACCTATAGCTCCGGCGTAATCCTTCTTCTCAATTTTTTTAAATCCCTCGTCGATAAGGGCTTCTTCTCTATCTTTTTTATGCTCTGTTTCCGATTGAAGGTTAGCTCCTTTCGCAACGTTATCCGCGTTTTTTAAGTCTAAAGAAGATCCGGAAAAATCACGCAGTTCCAACTTTACCACTCCCCGTATTGCATAAGCATGTTCGTGGCGTGGGTTAAGTTCAATGGCTTTGTTCAGGTCTGCAAGAGCCCCGGTAAATTCTTTAAGAAAATACTTAGCCCTGCCCCGATAATAGTAATTATCAGCGTCCTGTGTGTCGTATTCAATTGCTTTATCTAAGTCCTGAATAGCCGCTGCATATTCTTTCAGTGCCACCCTGATCATACCACGCATAGAATAGGCAGTTTTGTATTGAGGGTTAAGTTCAATAGCCTTATTTAAATCCTGGAGAGCTCCTAAGTCTTCTTTCTGCATAGCTTTTATTGAGCCCCGGACAACATACTTTGCCGCAGAAGGATTAAGTTCTATTGATTTAGTGATGTCTTGAATTGCACCCTTTTCATCATTTGCTTTGTGCTTCTCCAAACCCCGGTCGAAGTATTCCTCTGCCGTTTGTGCATTAGCTGAACCAATAAGCATCACAGCGAAAAGAAGTAAAATGTATTTCATTTTTTTCTATTTAGACAATTCTGCGTGTTTTACTACTGGATTTTGATCAGGATTGTGTTTCGAAAATGGGAACTCTTTTTATTCTTTAGATTGAAGAGAATTTGTAAAATGCAAAGCGCCATTTGTGGAAGAGTTTTATAATGCCCAACTGTAATCAACCATGGCCTTTTACTGAAACACATATTTAGACAGCCATAGTTTTTTATAATCTTCGTCACTTCCAATAAACACAAGACTGTTTTCTGCCGTATTAAAAATTGGTAAAAAACTTTTGGAGGTATAAAATTTCTCATCGCCCAACACACTGAAGCTGCTTACCGAAGTGCCTTCCACATCAAGCTTTGCGATGCGTGGAAAATAGCGTCCGTAATAAGTGGCGTTGCCGACATAGGCTGCCACAAAGCCATCATAGCCTTTAAAGCCTTTTACTTCCATAATTACCCAGTACAATGATTTGCCATCTTTGGAAGGAACAAACATTTGCGTAATAGGAAATATCTCACTCTTCTTATCCGTATTCATTTTTTCTACACCGTACTGCGCTTTCAATTGTCCTGCTTTATCAAAATGAAAACATACAATGTCTTCGTATGTTTTTACCGGGTTACCCAGTCCAAGGTTTGTTTTGCCGGTAAGCTGGCCCGCAACAAGGTACTCACCCGAAGGTGTTATTCTGAAGTTAGATACTAAAAACCTGCGGCCTTTGTAAGCATCGGCACCTTTATCTTGTGGTGATGTTTTAAACTTTGATTTAAACTCGCTTACAGGTGCTGCTGTAGCAAAATCGAGCTGGCTGCCGGTGAATTTCAATAAATGGAAACTTTCCATTTTTTCATCCGCTTTTTTAGCCCAGTAAAAGTCCTGTTTGTTTTCGCCTTCTTTATAACATGGATTACTTATAGTACCCGCATATTCGTCAAACACTTCCTCATAGGAATCTTTCGATTTTGTAGAGGTAGCGCAGAAGAACACCGATCCGCCTTCTTCCTGTGCATCTACAATCAGCAGGTTGTTGGAAGGGCTTTTAAAAGTTACTTTATTCTTTACATCGCCGGTAGTGCCATATCTTAAATACGTGTATGCAGAAAGATCGGGCTCACCTTTTTTTGGAGCAAATACAAGAACAACGTCTCCATTATCTAGCTGTGAAGAAAACACCAGGGATTGTGATCCGCTTATGTCAACGGGTTTTGATGTAATGTCAAGATCAGCATTCACACCAAGTATAAAAAAATCTCTTCCTTTTTTATGAACGTCACTTTCAGTAGCACCTACTACGAAAAGTTTTTCGTCGGTACCCGTAAAGGCTGCATAGCCGTAATACTTTCCATTTTCGTTGCGGGGTTTTATAGTTTCTGAAGTAAGAATTTTAGTGATAAAGTAGCGTTGCTTTTTATAATCCCATGACTTAGTAGCTGAAAATTTGCTGAACCGCAGCTTCATACTTAATAAATCAAAGCCACCGCAGCCACCAACCGATGCATCGAAGCCGGATACGGTCTTATCGGGTTTATCTTCTTTTTTCTCTTTTGGTTCCGAGACTTCCTCGCTTTTTATAAATTTTATGTTGTTATCAAACTGGTAGTTCTCGTAAAATATTTCATTCTTTTTTTTATCGCCGGGAATTTTATACGTAATTGTATAAACGCCATCCGAAGAAGCGGTATTTGATATAAACCCCTTGCCTGCTTTTTTAGAAAGCTCCTGGATGGCTTCCTGTGCGCCGCTTTGTAAAATAAAAAAACACAGGGTTACTGAAAGTGCAAATGCTCGTGTCATAATTAGTTTTGTTTAAGAAGATGAATGTAGCCGTGGCACCCATAATAAAAAGTGTGAAAATAGTAGTAGGGTTGATTGATGGATCAGTTGATCTGGATAATCTGTGAAGGATATTTAAAAGAAATGGGTTGAAAGAAAATTAAAGAGCCAATTCTATCATTTACCAGGGGCGCTGCTGCAAGAAATTTTCCTTTAGTAAAAGGCAGGTGGTGGTAATGTCGTCCGGTTTGATACTACCGTCCTATGTGCTGCTAACTGTGACACTATGATTTTACTGATCCAGGTAATTATTTCATTTCGCTTTATAAAAGAATGTATAAAAAATTGAGGACTAACAACGGTTGTTTTGATTAAAATTTCTGCTGAGAATAAGTATAAACGAGGGTTATTATTGGTTTACTCGTTTACCTGTGTTATCTAAGTATAACGACTCGCCCTTGAATACAACTTTTACTTTTCCGTTTTCAAAACCATATACATCATCATAAACCGGCGCAATTATTTCTTCTCCTTTGGTATTTATATATCCCCACTTATTTCCTATTCTTACAGAACAAAGGCCATCCTTAAAAGTAGCAACACGGTCATATTTCAAAGCAATGATTGCTTTGCCGGTTTTATCAGCATAGCCCCATTTGCCATTTAATTTTATAGCAGCTAATCCATCAGTAAAAGAAAGTATCTCATCATACATTATTGGTACAACCACTTTGCCCTTGCTGTCAATTAGTCCCCACTTGCCTTTCATCATAACATCTACACACCCCTCCTTAAACCGTAAGCTGGATTTGTCATAGATTAATGGTATTGAAACTATTCCGCTTTTATTAATAAAGCCGAATTTTTTCCCGAGTAAAATACCGGCTAATCCATCTTTAAAATCTACTGCATAGTCATAAGTCAATGGTATTACTTCTTTACCACTTTCATTAATGAAGCCGTACTTATAATTTTTACTTACAACTGCCAGGCCCTGATAAAAATTTTCTTTAGTGCTATAGGCAGTGTTGTTTTGTGCAATGGGTTTTGCGGGCACAATACCTTTTTTGTTAGTGGTTAGTTTATAAGTTGTAGCAGGCTTTCTCACTTCTTCAGGCGCCAACCCAGGTATCTCAGAAATAACATCCATTTCATTAACCTGTTTCCCCGTTCTGTCAAAAAATAAATACCTGCCTTCTAATTGCACTCCTCCTTTTCCTTTTTCAAACCTGCCACCATAATCATAGATAGCAGGAACCATTTGATTGCCGGTTTTATCTATAAAGCCCCATTTGGCATACCTATTCCCTCCCGGTCCATTTATTCTTACACTTGCTATCCCTTCATTAAAATCTAATGCGTCATCATAAATAAAGGGAATTATTTCGTTTCCCTTTTTATCCACATAGCCATACTTTCCGTTTAATTGTACAGCCGCCATTCCTTCTGAGAAACTTTTGGCATGCTGGTATTTTGAAGCGATAAGTTCTTTAGCGGTTTTATCTATAAACCCCCATTTGCTATTTAGTTTTACAGGAGCAAGTCCTTCTTTAAAATCATTAACACCATCGTATGCCGCAGCTATAATTTGATTGCCTGTTTTATCAATGAAACCCCATTTAACGAATTCCTGAACACCTGCCATGCCATCGGAGTAATCGCGAACAGAATTATAACTAAATGGAATTATTTGATTGCCTGTTTTATCAATAAAGCCCCATTTGCCTTTTCCATAATTACTGGTTGATGTTTTTATTTGTACGGCGGATAAGCCTTCGGAGAAACCATTAGCATAACCATATTGGGGATGGATGATTTCATTCCCGGCTTTATCTATAAATCCAAATCCATTATTGGTAAGTACTACAGACATTCCTTCTTTAAAGTCATCCATAGTATTATAAAAGCCAGGAGTAACTTCCTTACCTTCTTTATCAATAAGAAACGTATGCAGATAGGTTGTAACCCTTGCTGTACCGTTTTTAAAAGCATAGACCCAATCATATATCATGGGGATTACAACTTCACCTTTTTCATTTGCATATCCATACTTGCTTTCTCCGTTGTAGTTTTTAAATCCAATAATAGCACGTCCTTCAAATAGTTTTTGTTTAAACGTATAAGCTGGAGCAACAATTTTGACGACAGGGTTTTCTTTTGCCGCAAGTTCCCTCTGAGTTGCTCTTTGCTCACGTAGCCGCTGCTGTTTTTCGCGTTCCGATTCATAAATCGCGGTAGTGGACGAAGGTGTTGGCTTATAAGTATTTTGCCTGTTCCTAGCCTCCTCTGCACGTCTATCATAAGAGGATTTTACGTTGCCGTTTTTATCGTATGCGGAAACATACTGCGCCCCTGCTTTTGTGAGGGATAACAAACAAATTGAAATCATAAACAACCCAAAAACCGGAATAGTGCGATGTTTCATATGAGTGCCTTTTTTGTTAAACTATTAATCATTTGAATACTATTAAAACATGCATATTTAAAGGAAACCAATAGTCATTCTTCCTTCACCTTTTTTTGCATCCAGCATATAAGAACCCACCTTAATACCTTGAAAGAACAATGATTGAATATCCTCATTTGCTGTACTTTTTTCTTTATCGGTTTCAATTTTAAATGGTGCACGAACTGATTTGAATGTTCCTGAAGACATTTGAAGTTTTTTTTCATCACCACTGTAAATAGCGATGTAATAAGCGGTTCCATTTGGCTTAACCACGATGTATTGCTTACTCGCCAACATCATGTCGCAATCTTTTACATTATATATCAATGTGCCATCCTCCTGCTTTAGGAGTAAACTACTTTTCACTGCTGCAAAGTCTACCATAATGCCGCAAAGCTTTACTATGTTATTTTCCATTGCTACTAAAGCTTTTTCAATTTCTTCGGTAGCTGCGCTGCTTTGTGCATGCACCGTAGATACAAACGAGGCACTAAGCGTAAATGCGATTATAAGTAATGCAAGATTTTTTTTCATCATGGTTTGTTTTAAAATGTGTTGTTTCCCAGTTGTACCTGAATAACTGACGGAATAAGACAGGCGAAGCAAGAACTGCTTATTTATCAGTTGTAAATGTGCGTTATCCTTGATTGATAAAAAGTGTGAAAAAAGTAGTATCGGGATGGTTAATTCGCGTAATAGATACCGGCCTTTGAGCTGATTAGTAAATAGTAAGAAAGGGAGTTGCAATGTTTCGGCTAATTAATATCACCGTAATCCAGCTTTCCGCAACGCTTCCTTTTTATTACCAGCATGAAGCTTCTCATAGATATTGCGGATGTGTGTGCGTACGGTTTCTATGGAGATAAATAAATTTTGTGCGATCTCTTTGTAGCTAAAGCCTTTTGATAACCATTGCAGCACTTCTTTTTCCCTGTCTGACAGGGTTTCTTTTGCATCTACATAACTTACATCCTGCTGAAATGCGTTGACTACTTTCCTGGCTATCTCGTTGCTCATCGGACTGCCGCCTTTTCGTAGGTCGCGAAGGGCATCTATTAATTTAACGGCTTCCGTATTTTTTAAAATATATCCTGTGGCGCCGGCTTTCAGGGCTTTAAAAACCTTATCGGCATCATCATAAGCGCTTAATACCATCAACTGAATTTCGGGACGTAAGGGTTTGAGCCAGGCAATAAAATCAATGCCTGATTTGCCGGGCAACTGAATATCGGTGAGCACCAGCTCAATCTCATTTCCTAACCCATTTTCAAAATATAGAAAGGCTTCCTCGGCAGAGGCAAAGCTTGCCTGTAGATCAAATTCGCCTGAACCCGCTATAAGTGCGGTTAAGTAATTACGAATCTTGTCATCATCCTCTATAATAATAATCGGGGTCATCAAAAACGAAGATAGCTTATAGCTGTTTTTTTATTGATGTGAAAAAAGTAGTAAGGCATTTAAAGGGGAAGGCTATAGTTTACAGAAGTTCCTTCCTCAAGCTGTATCCATTCAATTCCGCCACCAATATCGTCCATTCGTTTTTTCATATTTGATAAACCATTGTGCCCGGCTTTAACGCTTTTTGTAATGATCCAGCTACCATTATCAGTAACAGTAAAACAAAATTTGTCTTCTGTAATTAAAAGCTTTAAGTATATGTCAGTAGCACCGGAATGTTTCATTGCATTGTTCAACGCTTCCCTTGTTACCAGGTACAAATTCCTGCGTTCTGCATTGCTAAGCTTACAATAAGGAACCGTTTCCGGAAAACATATAGTGAACCTAACATCAAGCGATTCGAAAATTTGTTGCGACTGTTCCCTGGTATAAGCCAGCAGGTTTTCAAGTGTATCATTCTGAGGGTTCAATGCCCAAATTATTTCGCTGATTGTTTGTACAAGACGCCGCGCCGAAGTAGCAATTACTTTTATATCTTTTTTTAATTCTGTAGCGTCTTTAAACTGCGTTTGAATTAACTCACTTAGCAGAGCGATATGCGTTATGCCGCTGCCAATTTCATCATGCATATCTGCGCTTATCCGGTTGCGTTCAGCATTAACCGCCACCTGTTTTTCCAGTAAGCGCAACCTTCTTTTCGCTTTTAGCTGCGATATGTTATAAGTGATAAGAACAATTGTAAGTAATAAAAGCAGCGCCATTGTAGTAATAAACCAGATGCGTTTCCAGAAAGGCGATTGAATAAAAATAATAACCTGCTCTTCGGTACTCCATATTCCATCAGCATTGGATACTTTGAGCTTTAAGGTGTAATTGCCCGGTGTAAGATTTGTATACCGGGCATTTTTATTTTTTGTAATAACCGGGTTAGGATCCCATCCTTCCAGCATGTACTGCACCTTATTGGCTTCGGGCCTTGTATAATCAAGGGCAGCGAATGTAAAGTTTACACCATTTTTATCATGGGGTAAAGTGATGGTGTGGTTGGTAAGAAAGCCCGCATCTTTTTGAAAAACAGCGCCGTTGATTTCAATCCGGTTTATGGCCGCTACAGGTTTTATAACTTCTTTACTTATATAGCCTGGCTTAAACCAATTGAACCCCCTGATGCCACCGAAATAAAAGTTGCCACTGGTACTTTTATAAAAAGCCTGCGTGTTAAACTCGTTGCTTTGCAATCCGTCCAGGTAAGAATAGTTTTCGGCCCTCCCTGTTTTTGTGTTCAGATAACTAAGCCCGCCATTGGTGCTTATCCACCTGTTTCCATCCACATCTTCAAGCGAACCATATACGTAGCTGTTTGCCAGTCCATCTTTTTCATTCCAAAGCTTATATTTTTCTGTAGCTGTGTTCAAATGAATCAATCCTATACCGGTTGAAACCCATAGCCATGCCGCATTTTTTTCGTCTATTCTCACGCTACGCAGGTCGATGCCATTGAGTAAAGCAGACGACATTTCATAACCTCGTATGCCAGGTTTCAATTTATATAATCCAAAGCCGGGAATAGTCGCATAAATGATTCCATCCGGCATTTCTACTACATCGGTTGTGAGTGTAGCAGAAAAAGGGTTATCGCTAAAATGAGTTCCTTCATACTCACCGTTTCTCCGCCTGCTTACTTTTACTAAACCTTGCATTGTTGCTGCCAGCAGGTCACCGTTCTTCAATTGAATCATCTTATAAACAAAAATATTTAAGTCCGGGTACAGCTTTAGAAATTTATGCAACGCAATGGTTTTAAATGTTCCGCTTTTTTCATCAAATAAAGAAATGCCTCCGCTGCTGCCTATCCACATATTGCCATCGCGGTCTTTTAAAATGCCGGCTACCATATTACCGGGCAAGCTGGCAGGGTTGTCTTTTTCGTAATGATAATTGAGGAGTATTTCGGTTTTAGGATCAAGGATATTTAAGCCGTTCGTTTGCGAACCAAACCAGATGCGTTCTTTTGCATCTTCATAAAAACACTTTGTAAAGTAATCGTTGAGCACGGGGTAGTCGCCTTCCGATAACGGAAACAAATTAAACCGTGGTTGTTTCAAATCGAGTTTGGCAACACCACCTCCATCAAGACCTATCCAAAGGTTCTGGCTCCGGTCAATATACAGGCAGGTAGTCAGGTCAAAAGGCAATGATTTTATTTTAGAATTATTATGATGATATTTCTGGAACCGGTTATTTTGTTCATCATAATAAAACAATCCATTACCCCTGGCTGTCATCCAAAGCCTACCATAATTATCCCGCACACCATCCTGCGAATAGAACGAAACTTTGCGGTCGTTGATCATCTTCGGCACTGTATGACTTTTGCCAGTTTGCAGATCGTTATAAACAAGCCTGTCATCAAAAGCCTTAACAATATATTTATCGCTGAAGAAAATGGCATGTGGCGGATCGCCTTTTAAGTGAACAGAATAAACGTGAGTGTATTTATTAAACGTCAGGTAAGGATCGTTCTTTGAAACCAGGCGTACCCAGATGTTTCCTGCATTGTCAACCGTATTATAAGTGAATAATAAAGTTGTTGTATTTGTAGGCACAGGAAACGGGTACTGATGAAGGCTGCCTGAATAAATATTGAACTCAAAAATTCCTTTCACAACATTAAACAACCATAAGGAACCCGTGCTATCCAATGCAACAGGTAAAAAGCTAACGTTCTCAAATTCGGCTTTAGTGAATGCCCGCACCTTCACTATGTTTTCTGTGTACACATCCCATTTATAAATGCCGCTTTCATTGCTGTACCAAATGTTGCCTTCGTTATCTGCGAAAATTTTGCCCCTTACAAAATTGTTGATGACATTATTTGCATTTTCACTTTTATACTTAAATCCACGAAGTTCGCTTCCATCATAACGGCACAAGCCATCGGGAGTGCCAAACCACATATACCCTTTTTTATCCTGTGTAATACTGTAAACAGAACTGTGCGGCATACCATCATTAACACCAAGATGTTCAAAGCGGGGAATGAGATTTTGTGAATTAACGGCTTGTGTGATAAACAACACAAGTGCAGTAAAGACGGTTAGTATCAATGTTTTGGCGGGCAATTCCTGAATATAATAAATAACCTTTTGAACGGCTGAAAAAATAGCTGAGCTTACTTAAAGCAAGGGTGGAGGCCATAGAGGCTGGTAATCTGGGAATCGCTGGCATGTAAGTATCAGCCTTGCTTAGATAACAAGCCGTGCAGATGAAAACCTGAATAGGTAAGCCAAAGAATCTTAAACTCTAAACCTCAAATTCCAAACCCTTTTATCTTTGCCCGCTATGGCAACAGATAACAACCGGTTTCAGGCAATTATATCGCATTGCAAAGAGTATGGATTTGTATTCCCTTCTTCAGAAATTTATGACGGCTTAGGCGCTGTATATGATTATGGTCAATGGGGGAGTGAACTTAAGAAAAACATTAAAGATTACTGGTGGAAAAGTATGGTGCAGTTAAATGAAAATATAGTAGGCATTGACGCTGCAATTTTCATGCATCCCACTACATGGAAGGCCAGCGGTCACGTAGATAATTTCAGCGACCCTATGATTGATAATAAGGATAGCAACAAACGGTATAGGGTAGATCATATTATTGAAGCGAAAGCAGATGAATTGGAGGCGGCCGGTCATACAGACCAGGCAGAACTTTTATTGAAGGAAATGGATTCTCTTCTTGCTGAAAATAATTTTGATGGCTTAAAAACATTGATAGAAAATAACAAGATCGTTTGCGCCATTAGCGGCACTTCTAACTGGACAGATGTGCGTCAGTTCAACCTTATGTTCTCCACTGAATTTGGCGCCATATCATCTGATGATCCCGAAGAAAATAAAATTTATTTACGTCCTGAAACGGCGCAGGGAATTTTCGTTAATTTTTTGAACGTGCAAAAAACCGGACGTATGAAAATTCCGTTTGGTATTGCACAAATTGGTAAGGCATTCCGTAACGAAATTGTGGCCCGTCAATTCATTTTTCGAATGCGTGAGTTTGAACAAATGGAGATGCAATTTTTTATTCGTCCCGGCACACAAAAACAATGGTACGAGCATTGGAAAGCGGCAAGGATGGAATGGCATTTGAGTTTAGGTATTGCTGCTGATAAATACCGTTTTCACGATCATGTAAAGTTGGCGCACTATGCCGATGCCGCCTGCGATATTGAATATAATTTTCCTATAGGTTTTAAAGAAGTGGAAGGCATTCACTCCCGTACCGATTTTGATTTAAAGGCACACCAGGAATATAGTAAAAAGAAAATGCAATACTTTGATAACGATATTGATGAAGCTACTGGCAAGCCTTACGGTAACTATGTTCCTTACGTTGTTGAAACTTCTATTGGTGTTGACAGAACCGTGATGATGGTATTAAGCGAAGCGTATGAAGAACAGGATTTAAGTACAGACGAAAAGAAGGACAGCCGTGTGGTATTGAAGTTCCCGGTTAAGCTGGCGCCAATTAAGTTAGCCGTTTTGCCATTGGTAAAAAAAGATGGATTACCTGATATTGCCCGCAGTATTATTAATGATTGCAAACAAAAATTCCGTTGCTTTTACGAAGAAAAAGATACCATCGGCAAACGCTACAGAAGAATGGATGCTTTAGGTACGCCATTCTGTGTAACTGTGGACTATCAAACCAAAGAAGATAACACGGTTACAATCCGCTATAGAGATACAATGCAGCAGGAAAGAGTCTCAATTGATCAGATCATTGCCATTATTCAACAGGAATTATAATCAATAGTTTTCAGTGCATTTGTAATAAAGAAAAGGCCCGCTACATGCGGGCTTTTCAATTTAATTGTACAAAACACTTATCTGATTTTAAGGCCGCGCATACGGCTTTTATTACGACACTTCCAAAGGTCTATAGCTCCAAAACTTTTTTTGTTTTGTGACGGTTGAGAAAAAACATAATCCAGGGCTAATGTTTCATTCACTGGTCTAAACTCTCTTAAATCCTTTTCTTCTATTTGTACAATAGAGGGTGTATTTGCAGTTTTCATACTTCTAATTTAATGATGAAATAAAAAATTTTGTTCAGGCAAGCAAAGCGCTGAATTTTTTATCGAAACAGGGTTTATGTTTCTCAATTAAAGATGATCATCTTTTGAATTCGGGTGCAAACCTAAGACGGAATAATTAGGAAAAAAGTAGGTAGTAAAAGAGTTTAACAATTAAAGGCCGGAGTGCTTTATAAACAGGCAATACAAATTTTATTTTTTAACAATTGCGTATATTGTACACGTCGAAATTATCAGTTTTACATGCTGAATTTCCTTATTTAAATAGCCATAACATTATAACAGGAGATTTTTATCCGTATAGTTCAAGATGTATCGCCTTTCTGTCGTATCCTAATTCCACTATTCGTTTTCTTGCTTCATCA
Organism: Flavisolibacter sp.; assembly: GCA_028288675.1. GTDB lineage: Bacteria > Bacteroidota > Bacteroidia > Chitinophagales > Chitinophagaceae > Flavisolibacter. The sequence goes on from JAQBNG010000092.1 coordinate 24,039, forward strand.
ACCATTGCTTTCCATCCACATAAATAAAAATTAGCAGGTGGCGGTTCACTGCTTCCATTCATTTTTCCCCTGATTAAATTTTCATATACGGCATGAACATAACCGCAGCAGCCACCCCATTGCTCGCGGGAAAGTGTTGGATAGAAATGAAAGTTTTCAACTTCCATTTCCAATTGCTTTAATTCACCTGTGTACAAAAGATCTTTTTGTTCACGGGTACCAAAAATCAGGTTGATATTTTGATGCGGGATATTATGCCGCTTTATATGATGGATCATGCTTCTGAATGGGGCAATACCTGTTCCGGTGCAAATCAAATAAAAATCTTTATCCAACGGATCAGGTAAAGTAAATACACCCTGAGGTCCGCGCAATGTTAATTCCGAACCCACCCGAACTTCGTTAAACATATACGTTGTACCTGCACCACCTTCAAGTATCACAATCAGTAACTCAAAAACATTGGTGTCATCAGGCCAGGAAGCTATGGAATAACTTCTCCATCTTTTGTTGGGCTTTTCATGAATGGGTAAATCCAGCGTCACAAATTGGCCCGGGGCAAAATCAAACGTTTCTATTTCCGGAACCTGTATCCAGAATCTACGCGTATTGTAAGTTTCTTGTTCAATGCGGTTAACGATGCCTTTGCGCCAGGGTTGTAATGCCATAAAGCAGTTTTGGGCTTAAATTACTGAAAAGAAATTAACCCTGAAGTTTTCCACATAAAAATGCTATTGGCACAGTAGTTGGAAAATGTGAGAAAGAATTAATTAACTCCAAATATTTTAGTCGGACGGTTTAGGTTATAGGGCTGGTATTCTTACCGGCCCTTATTTTTTTACTGCATGGCTGCACTTTTAAGCCCACTTAAAGACTTAAGGGCAGTGTAATAAAACTTTCCATTTTGCTTATACACAACTACCAGCTCGTTAGTGGTTGCTAAAGACTTTGCTTTTGTTCCTGTTGACTTGTTACCCATAACCGGAACAGGTATTAGTTGAATTGATTTTTCCGATGTTTTAGGAACCAGTACTGTTTTTTGTGAACCTATGTTTGCTTCATCACTATACTCCACCGGTGTTTTTGTAATTGAACTTATAGTAACTCCATATTGAACGCCTTCAATCCACATCTCCAGCGGGTAGATGCGGGACGGGGAAGTAGCATAGATAAAATAATTCTTACCTGCACCGCCACCACTGGTTCTTGTGCTGGCGCCTTCAGCTATATCAGGTGCCCTGCCACCGGAAACTGATTGCTTAAATCCATATAATTTGATAGCCCCTTTTGTTTGGGAGTAGGATGCAAAACTCAAAGAGATAACAGCTAATAAAAAGAATATGCTTTTCATGGTTCATTAGTGTTTAAAAGAACAGGATTGCCAAATAAAACCCCTGCTTGCAGAGGGTTTCAACATTATTGCTTTATCACTTTTTGAATATGCCTGTATTTATTATCATCACTATAGATACTTAAAATATAAGCACCTGAAGCCAGCCGTTGTAAAGGCACCGATCCGTTTTGATAGCCTTTATCTTCTCTATACACTATTTGCCCGTTAAGGTTAATTATTTGCACTGATATTTTTCTAATCCCAATCATATTTCCAATTTGGTATTGAATGTTATTAGCCGACACAGTAGGGAAAATGTTTTTAATAAAATTCCTATCGTTTGTAACAGGGGTAATTGCTGTATTTAAGTTAGGAGTAAAATTAGGGGTGCCTAAATTGGTATAATATATTCCATTGCCATGTGTGCCTAAGAGTAGTACGTTATCGGCGGGGCGATAAGCAAGCGATGTAACAACAGAATAGTTTAGCATATTTCCACCTTCGCGCTGCCAAACTGGTGCCTGGCCGGCATCTAATACGGTAGCCAGGTTGATAGTACTATACAACCCAACCGAAGTGCCCACATAGTACTCCGTTACCGGCTGGTTAGCGGCATCTTTTTTTACAATAATTGCACAACTGCGTATGGATGGTATGGTAAGATTTCCTTCTGCATTTTTCCATGTTGGTGAAGCCGACTTTGCATTCTTTGTCCACCAGATACTTACTACGCCATAGTTAGAAACAACAGCAATAATTTCATCATCATTATTAGGGTTGGTGGCAATATCCTGCACATTGCCTGTAAGGCCGGTAGGAGTGATGTCAATAGGAGACGTGGCCGGTGTTGCATTTTGTGGATTATCGATACGAAAGATTTTTCCATTAGTAGTTCCTAAATAAAGCGCATGACTGCTTGCATAAGGGCCTCGGCTAAAACCAATGCCGCGTATGCTAATGTTTCTACCGCCTGTTGGATTGGCAGGGTTTATGGCCGCAGAAACACCTGTTAACTCTGTCCAGGTAGCAGAGGTTACTGTAGAAGCAGATGTAGTACGGAACAACCGGTTAAAGTTTACATAATACAGGTTATCCGAATTGTCTGCTTCTAACCGCAGGTTGGTAACGAACTCTCCAAACTCGTTAGCTCCAGCATCAGTAGAGGAAGTAGTTAAACCAGCGGGCGTAATTTCTGTGTTGCCAGCAAAAGGATTTGTTAAGCGGGCACGATAAAGCCTCCCAAGTTGGATGGATTCATATAAATACTGCGTACCGGCATTATCCAATGATATTCCAACATAAGCGCCATCGGCACTAAAAAGCAAGCGATGATTGTTACTATCCTGTGTGGCTGTTCCTAACACCCCGGTTCTATCCCGGAAACGCACACCATTGTCCTGTGAGCCGGAAGCGAAGTTGTTTCTTCCGGCACCGGGGTCAATTGACACATTATAACATTGCAGGGTTTGATAATTTGGTAACATAGTCCAGGTTACCGTGCCCGCTAAAATATTTACTGTTTCCTGGATGCCGCCATCATTTGCACAAATAGCACGGGCTGCGTTCGTTGGATGAAAAGTAAGCCGGTGAATATCGGGATGGCTTTGCGGATACTGCCCATAGGTAAAGTTATTTGAAGAATTTAGCACGTTTGAATAACCACCGATCCAGGCTGTATTTGTAGTAGTAGCAAAGCCGTCAATGGAGCGGTACAGGTTCGTTCCTCCCACAAAAACCACGTTTGGATCGTCGGGCTTTACGGAAACTTCCATATCATAACCACCTTGAACCGAAAGTGGATCGGACCCGGGTAAATTTGCAGGTGGAAAATCAGGCATGTTTGCAGAGCGGTTAGTCCACGTAAAAGATGTACCGGAAATATCTAATCTAAAAAAATCTGCTTCAGGTTTTAATTCCGGTGCACTGCTGCTTAATCCATTCTCGTAAAAAGCATAAGCAATGTTGCCATTAGAAGGCGAAACTGCCAAAACAATTCTCTTTGATGATCCATCATAGGCGTTGCCCCGCCAATTGGCAACTGAATCCACACCAGGAGTTTGGCCACCCGCTATCCTGGTGAAACTGTTTACGTCACCAGTATTTGAAACCCACACGCCGCGGATAGAAGGATCGGGGTTACCACCATCCACACCCAAAAAGATACGGCCCGTGTTGCTGATAACCACTTCGGTTTGCCCTGTGGTTGAACCTGCTGGCACGTTGCCGGCAAAAACAGCGTTGAAAGTAGTGCCTCCATTAGTGCTTCGTACAAGGCGCCGGTGACCTGCGATATAAACATGCCCATTTACGGGATTCACTGCTATCCGGTGAACCAGGTCAAAAGGATTGTCAAATGTCTCCAATGTTCCTGCTACAAGCGGCGAGCCATTAACATCGGTAACTGTCAATGGAAGCCGGGTCCAGTTTAGTCCATTGTTTATAGATTTATAAATACCAAAGCCAAGATAGAATGCCCCGACTTCCGACGCAGTATTGCCTAAATGTTCTCCACCGCCGGCGTACCATATATCCGGAGTAAGCGGATCCTGTGCCAAAGCAGTGAGGTTGTGGATTTCGTTTTCAGGCGAAACTCTAGTCCAGCTATTTCCGCCATCTGCCGAACGCATAATACCTCCGCTCACACTTCCGGCAATAATAACCTGGTTAGATGTGCCATTAAACCTCAGGTCATAAGCAACAGCACGGGTGCGGCCTCCAATATTATTCGGCCCCGCCGGTATATAAGTATTAGCAGCCGCGGTTCTGGCGTTATTGTTTGATCCGGCATCATAGATGCGTACAGGAAGGCTTCTGGCGAATACCTTCTCTTGTTCAAAAATGCCCGCTGGAATTTTGCCGGTTATCGGATTTTTAAGCATATCATACTCGTATTTCATACGGGCTTTTACAAAGCTTGCTTTATGTGCTTCCTTTTCTTCTTTAGCTGCCTCAATGTTTTGATATGCAGGTAAATTTTTTATAGAATTTTTAGAAACCAATAAAAAAGCACTAACTACTAAAACTAATAGAATGACAAAGAGATAAAGGTTGATTTTCATTTTCGAGCTGTTAAGGGGACCCGCTAAGATTTGCTTGAACGTTTCAAGTGACGAATGACCCTCTATTTACCCGGGCCACTACACCACAATTTTTGGAAAGCTAAGGTAGCGACGAACGGATAATTTTTTACTCTTCGGTAGTGGTTGTTGTTTTATTGGAAACAACTTTATCCAACATGGTACAAGTAAAGCTTCTTCCGCTCAGTTCGATATACGATAAAAAAACATTTAGATTTTACTTCTGATTTCAGACCTCATCAAAGCTGTATAATTAAGCATAAAGCATTGAAAAATATACACGGTATCTTAACAACTAGGGGGATTTATGCATCAGCATAAAACGGCTCCTGTGTTATATTTGCAGGCTTTCTTCGGAGAAGCGAAAGGACATAATTAATGAGTGTTGCACAGTTGCTCGACAAATACAAATCATCCCCCCGCCTTTTTAATCTAGCGGACAAACTTTCTTTTGCCCAACCCCAAAAAATACGTTTACAAAACCTTCGGGGTAGTTCCTCGCAATTTGTAGCGGCAGGTATTTTCCTGCATCCTTCCTGCACACAACTGAACCATGTATTTATTTGTAACGATGCAGAGGAGGCGGCCTATTTTCATAACACCCTGGAGAACCTTACTGATGCATTGAATATTTATTATTTCCCTTCATCGTATAAGAATAGAAAGAACTATCGCCTCCTCAATTCATCGCATGTAATGCTGCGCACAGAGGCACTAACAAAATTTGCTTCTCCAACTGGTAACCGCGTTGGTGCATTGGTTACATATCCCGAAGCTGTGGCGGAAAAAGTAGTAATGTCCAAATCAATTTCGGCGAACATCATACACATAAAATCGGGCGATGAAATAAACCCTGATGAATTGTATGGAAAGCTGGTAGGCTATGGTTTTGAACGGACCGATTTTGTATATGAGCCAGGCCAGTTTGCTGTACGTGGTGGTATCCTTGATATTTACTCTTTCGGCAATGAAAAGCCATATCGTATAGAATTATTTGGTAATGATGTGGACTCTATCCGCATTGTTGATCCTGAAACACAACTGAGCGAAAGAAGGCTTTTGCAAGTCAGCATTATACCCAATGTAGAAACACAGTTTGAAGAGGAAGATAAAATTTCACTATTAGAATTCCTTCCTCAAAATACCTGCATCTGGATACAGGATGAAGAATTATTAAGAGAGAAATTACTTACTGCTGAAGAGGATCTTGGATTGTATTTAGAACTGATCAAAACATTAAAGCCAAAAGAAGATGAGGCAGATGATAAGCTTATAAAAAAGGAAGTTCACAAAGAGGAATTTATGACATCTGATGATTTTAGTCGGGGCCTGCTAAACCACCATGCTATTTATTTTGGATACGAAAAACCTGTTGAGGCAAAGCATACAATAGACTTTCTTACAAAAGAACAACCTGCTTTTAACCGCCAGTTTGATTTACTTATTCGCGACCTTAAAAGTTGGGAAGGCCAGAAGTTTGAGTTGAACATCTTTGCAGAAAATCCAAAGCAGCTTGAACGGTTATACACCATCTTTAAAGACCTCAAGGAAGAAATAAATTTTAACCCGATTGCTACTTCAATACATGAAGGGTTTATTGATGAAGAATTAAAAATCGTTTGCTATACCGATCACCAGATCTTTCAGCGCTATCATAAATACAAAGTCAAGCAGGCTTACAATAAAAACAAAGCGCTAACGCTTCGGGCCTTACGCGAATTAACTCCCGGTGATTATGTAACTCATATTGATCATGGCGTGGGGGTGTATAGCGGACTGCAAAAAATAGAAGCAAATGGAAAGATGCAGGAAGCGGTACGCATCATCTATCGTGATAAGGATATTCTGTATGTCAACATAAACTCACTGCACAAAATTGCAAAGTACACCGGCAAAGAAGGCACCATTCCAAAGGTGAATAAATTAGGCTCTGATGTTTGGAACCGGCTAAAAGAAAAGACGAAAATTAAGGTTAAGGAAATTGCTTTTGACCTGATTAAACTTTATGCGCAACGCAAGGCCCAGCAAGGATTTCAGCATCTGCCTGATAATTATATGCAAACAGAACTGGAGGCCTCTTTTATATACGAAGACACACCGGATCAAAGCAAGGCAACGGCTGATGTAAAACGGGATATGGAGTCAGCTTCGCCGATGGACCGCTTGGTTTGCGGTGATGTTGGTTTTGGTAAAACAGAGATCGCTATTCGTGCTGCTTTCAAAACCTGTTTGGATGGAAAGCAGGCCGCTATATTAGTACCTACAACTATTCTTGCGTTTCAACATTATAAAACATTCAGCGAACGGCTGAAAGATTTTCCTGTTACAGTTGACTATGTCAATCGTTTTAAATCAGCCAAAGAAAAAAAGGAAACCTATAAAAAATTAGAAGAAGGCAAGGTTGACATCATCATCGGTACTCATGCCATTTTAGGTAAGGAAGTAAAGTTTAAAGACCTGGGCTTATTGGTAATTGACGAAGAACAAAAGTTTGGAGTGGGACATAAAGAAAAAATAAAAACACTTCGTACCAATGTTGATGCACTTACATTAACGGCAACACCTATACCACGTACATTGCAATTTAGTTTGATGGGTGCAAGGGATCTGAGTATCATTAATACACCGCCGCCAAACCGCCAGCCTATACAAACCGAAGTAAGGGTTTACCAGGAAGATTTTATTCGTGATGCTATCTATTTTGAAGCTGAACGCGGCGGGCAGGTTTTCTTTATTCATAACCGGGTACAGAACCTGGCCGAGATGGCGAGTATTATTCAAGGTCTTTGTCCTGACCTTAGCATTGGCTGGGCGCATGGTCAAATGGAAGGCCATGAACTGGAAGAGCGCATCATGGATTTTATTGAGAAAAAATACGATGTGCTGGTGTGTACCAATATAGTGGAAAGCGGTGTTGACATTCCAAACATGAACACCATCATCGTTAACAATGCCCACCATTTTGGCTTAAGCGATCTGCACCAGTTGCGTGGCCGTGCAGGGCGAAGCAATAAAAAAGCTTTCTGTTATTTGTTAGCACCGCCAATGAGCACTTTGCCAACTGATAGCCGCAAGCGTTTGCAAACGCTGGAGCAGCATAGCGAGTTAGGAAGCGGCTTTCAAATTGCCATGCGTGACCTTGATATTCGTGGTGCCGGTAATATGCTTGGTGGTGAGCAAAGTGGTTTTATGGCGGAGATAGGTTTTGAAATGTATCAGAAGATCTTAGATGAATCTATTCGTGAATTAAAACGCACTGAGTTTAAGGATTTGTTCAAAGAAGAAATTTCAAAGCAGGATGATTTTGTACAGGATTGCACCATTGATACTGATCTTGAGATTTTAATTCCGGATAGTTATGTAGAAAACATCACTGAGCGTTTATCGCTTTATTCACGATTAGATAACAGTGAAACTGAAGAAGAACTGCAGGCGATGGAGCAGGAGTTGACAGACCGTTTTGGCGCTTTGCCACCACAGGTGCAGGAATTATTTATTACGGTTCGCTGCCGCAAATTAGCAGTAGGCCTGGGCTTTGAAAGAATGATACTTAAGAACGATTCATTGAAATGCTACTTCGTAAATAAACCCGACTCGCCCTATTTTGAATCGGAAACCTTTAATCGCATCTTGCAATATTTACAAACCGGAACCAACAAAGCAAAGCTGAAACAAGTGGGTAAATTATTCATGATTGTGGTAGAACCAACTAGGGATATGCAGGACGTGCATCATTTTTTAGTAAGGATGCATGGAGAGGTGGTGAAGAGAGTATCTGCTACCGCCTCGTTAAACAATTGATGAACCCTTCTTCTAAGAAAAAAGTAAATTTGTTTTAAACACTTTTATATGCCTTCCATTTCTCTTGATACTAAAATTGCCAACTAC